>JBIIOL010000047.1:0-11800 GCA_044336965.1 Pirellulales bacterium
CAACTGCGACACCGTCGGTCAGATGAGTTGCAACCCGGCCATCGGCGGCGTGGGGAAGGCGCAACTCGTGCGGGAGGTCGATGCCCTCGGGGGCGTGATGGCCCGCGCGATCGACGCCACGGGGATCCAGTTCCGTGTGCTCAACCGCTCGAAGGGGCCGGCCATGCATGGCCCCAGAGCACAGGCCGACAAGAAGCTCTACCAGATGGAGGTGAAGCGGATCGTCGAGGAGACAGATGGCCTCGACCTGCGGCAGGAGACGGTCGAGGACCTCATCGTCGAGGAGCGGCACGCGGCCGAAGGGCCCACGCGGCGGATCACAGGCGTTCGCGTCCGCGGCGATGCCGAGTATCGTGCCCCTGCGGTCGTGCTCACGACGGGCACCTTCCTGCAGGCGGTGATGCACACCGGCGAGGCGCAGGTTCCCGGCGGACGGGCAGGGGAGGGGACCACGTCGGGAGTGAGTCGGGCGCTCGCAGCCCTCGGCTTCCGCATCGACCGCTTCAAGACAGGCACGCCCTGCCGGTTGTCGGCGCGGTCGATCGATTTTTCGCAGCTCGATGTGCAGCCGGGCGACGAGCGGCCGCAGCCGTTCTCCTTCCTGACCGACCGCATCGTGCAGGAGCAGATGGTCTGCTGGATCACGCGGACGACCTCCGAGATCCACGACCTCATCCGGGCCAACCTGCACCGCGCGCCGATGTATTCCGGACAGATCCAGTCGCGAGGCCCCCGCTACTGTCCGAGCATCGAGGACAAAGTGGTGAGGTTTGCCGACAAGGAGAGCCACCAGCTGTTCCTCGAGCCGGAGGGGCGACGGACGCAGGAGGTCTACGTCAACGGCATCTCCACGAGCCTGCCCCGCGATGTGCAGGACGCGATGATCCGCCTCGTGCCCGGCCTCGCCCGGGCGCAGATCATCCGTTACGGGTACGCCGTCGAATACGACTACTGCCCGCCCGACCAGCTGACCGGGGCGCTCGAGAGCAAGCTCGTCAGCGGGCTCTTCTTCGCCGGGCAGATCAACGGCACCACCGGTTATGAGGAGGCGGCCGCGCAGGGCTTGGTGGCCGGTGCGAACGCGGCGCTCCTGCCTGCGGGCCGAGAGCCGCGCGTGCTCGCCCGTGAAGACTCCTACATCGGCGTGCTGATCGATGATCTCGTCACTCGAGGTGTGGACGAGCCTTATCGCATGTTCACAAGCCGGGCCGAGCACCGCCTCGCCCTGCGGCACGACAATGCCGATCGACGGCTCACACCGCTGGCCGCCGAACTGGGGCTCGCCGACCCCGAGCGGATCGAGCGGCTGGCGGCGAAGACCGCCGGGATCGAGGCGGCGGTGGCACTGCTGGCCGGCACGCGGGTGGAGGGCGTCACGCTCTTCGACCGCTTGAAGCGGCCCGAGGTCGGTTGGCAGGACTGCCTCGCCAGCCTGCCAGCGCTGGCGACGGTGCCGCCGGATGTCGCCGAGCAGGTGGAGAACGACATCCGGTACGCGGGCTATGTGAAGGTGGAGCGGGAGCGGATCGAGCGGCAGCGGACGGTGGCCTCGCGGCCGATCCCACAGGGATTCGAGTATGCGAACGTGCGGCATCTCCGCGCCGAGGCCCGCGAGCAACTGGAGCGGATCCGTCCGCAGACGCTCGGCCAGGCGGGCCGTGTCCGCGGCATCACGCCGGCCGACCTGTCGCTCGTGCTCGTGCATCTGGAAGGCCGATCCTGAGATCCTGCCATGAAGATCGTCCACATCACTGCCGGTGCCGGCGGCCGACTCTGCGGGTCGTGTCTCCACGACAATGCTCTTGTTCGGAGCCTGCGGGCGCGGGGCCGCGATGCGATCCTCGTGCCAGCCTACGTGCCCACGACCACGGACGAAGACAACGTCGCCATCGACCGGATCGTGATGGGGGGCGTCAACGTCTGGCTCGAGGAACACGTCCCCCTCTTTCGAAAGATGCCCCGTTTCCTCGACGGCACGCTCGGCCGTCTGCTCGATTCCCGATGGCTGCTCTCCTGGCTTTCCAGTCGCACCGGTTCCACCCGCCCGGCTGATCTGGGCCCGCTCACAGCGTCGACCCTCGCGGGCGAGGAGGGGCATCAGCGGAAGGAGGTGGAGAAGCTCGCGGGATGGCTGGCGGCGGATGTGCGGCCCGACGTGGTGCATTTCTCCAACGCGCTCCTCGTCGGCCTGGCCCGACGAGTGCGTCAGGCCACGGGAGCGAAGATCGTCTGCAGCCTCTCGGGCGAGGACATCTTCATCGAGCAGATTCCCGCGCCGCACTATGCCCGTGTCCGGCAGCTTCTGCGGGAACGGGCTGCCGACGTCGATCACTTCGTGTCGTTGAACCATTGCTTCGCCCGCTTCATGGCGGGCTACCTCGACGTGCCTGAGGACAAGATCACGGTCATTCCCCATGGTCTCGACCGTGCAGGATTCCCCGACACGGCCCCCGATCTCTCTGCACGACGCCGGGCCCGCGGCGGCCGGCTGGTGGTCGGCTTTCTTGCGCGTGCCTGTCCGGAGAAGGGGCTCGAGCAGCTCGTACGAAGTCTGCCGCTGATCGCCCGCGACCGGGATGTGGAGGTGTTGGCCGCCGGCGCAGAGGTCGACTCCGAGCACGGTTATCGTGCGCGGTGCCTCGCGGTTGCGGCCGAGTTGGGTGTGGCCGACCGCTTTCGCTGGCTCGGGCAGGTGGATCGGCCGGGCAAGCTCCGTCTGCTCGAGTCGATCGATGTCTTCGCGATGCCGACCGTGTTTCCCGAGGCGAAGGGGATTCCGGTGATCGAGAGCATGGCGGCAGGGGTGCCCGTGGTCGCACCGTCGCATGGCACGTTTCCAGAACTGCTCGACGACGAACGGGCCGGCCTTTTGCACGTGCCAGGCGATTCTGCCGATCTGGCCCGCCGGATCGGCACGCTGCTCGACGACGTGGAGCTTGCCTCGCGGTGCGGCCGCCATGGCCACGAACGCTCGCTCGCGCGGCATGCGGAAGATCAGATGGCCGCCGCGCACGAGGAACTCTACACGCAGCTGCTGATGCGGCCGGTCATTCAGCGTTAGTCGGTGGCGTTACGAGAAACATGGCCATGCTGTTGTGCACGGCCACTCCTTGAAATGCTTGGAACAGGCCGTATTGGTTCGCCGGCTGCGGCATGCTCGTCGCCGGCGGATTCTGCTACAGGATGCTCTTGGACGATGGTAAATCGCTCGTGAGTCGCAGAATTCACCGGCTCCTGCGCGTGCCTCCGACCGGCTCCTCAGCATCTGGGGACCGTCTGGCTCCAGCCGTCGAAGCCGGCGCCCAACTCACCGCGAAAGCGAACTATCCCTGTGGCGGCGTGTGCGAGTCGTCGCCTGCGATTTCCGCGCCGTCCTTCCGCTCCGGGAAGGCCAGCGAGGCGGCGACGCTCGCGCCGATCAGCCCCACGATCACGACGAGCGACACCGCGGGGTGCACCAGGTGACCCTTGGCGTGGGCATCCCAGCCTCCCCACGCTGCCAGCGACTCCATGTGTCGGGCGGCCTCGACGATCATCTTGCCGCCCACGAAGACGAGCACGGCCGAAAGGCCGTAGTTGAGGAAGCGGAACATGTCCATCACGCCCGCGAGCAGGAAGTAGAGTGCACGGAGCCCAAGGATCGCGAAGACGTTCGACGTGAATGCCACGAATCGCATGTAGTGCGAGCCTGGCGTGACGATGCCGAGAATGGCCGGCACGCTGTCAACGGCGAAGAGTACGTCGGTGCTCTCTACGATGAGGAGCACGAGAAACAGCGGCGTGGCCATCAGCCGGCCCCCTTCACGCACGAAGAACTTGTCGCCCTCCGACTGGTTGGTGACGGGGATCAGCCGCCGGAAGAGCTTGACCAGCCCGCTCTCCTCAGGATGGGACTCCTCCTCGCCGAAAGCCAACTTGATCCCCGTGTAGACGAGGAAGGCGCCAAACAGCGGCATCACCCAGTGGAATCGCTCGACCAGCTCGGCCCCGACCAGCACGAATGTCAGCCGCATGAGCACGGCACCGAGGATCCCCCAGAAGAGCACACGGTATTGATACTTCAGCGGCACTCTGAAATAGCCGAAGATCACCGCGAACACGAAGACGTTGTCCATCGACAACGACCATTCGACGAGATAGCCGGTGAGGAACTCGATTGCCGGCTTTCCTCCCAGCCACCACCATATCACCCCGTTGAAGGCCAGCGCCAACGCCGCCCAGAAGAGCGTCCAGAAGGCACTTTCCCGGAGCGACGGCTCGTGGGCCTTCTTGTGGAAGACCGTCAGATCGAGCGTGAGCAGGACCGTGACCATGGCGGCGAACGCCAGCCAATGCCACATCTGGATCGTCGAGGTGGCAGCGGGATCTGCGGCCGTCGCGGCGGCGAGTTCAGCGAGCAGGTACAACGTGGCTGTTTCCTGGGGGGCGCGGTCGAGGCAGGAGTTGAATCTTATCCGACAGGCGTCAAGAAGTGGCAGGTCAGGTGGAATCGGCCCGCCGGAACGGTAGATGCTTCGTCACTACGGCGAGGATGGGACTCGAGGCTCCTGCGCATCCGCCGATTCCGGCTCCCGGGTTGGGGATGCGATCGCCTATTCGTCGTCCTCGATCGATTCCGGCAGCGCCGTGACGAAGCTGGTGGTCATCGCCGAGAACACCGGGGAGATCCGTTCCCATTCCCGATCCTCGGCCTGGCAAATGATCAGGTAGATCGCGTCGGGCGTTTCCAGTGTCCGCACCTGCGCGGTGTTTGTGAGATCGAGGCAGTAGAAGTTCATGTCGAGGCCGGTGAGACTCTGTCCGGCCACCTCGTCTGCGGCAGGTTCGCTGTCGAGGTCCTGATAATCCTTGCGCATCTGGACGAGCACCGCCTGCGCGAGTTCGAAGGGATCGCCACCCGGAGCGTGGCCGCTCACCGACCAGAAGCCCCCCTCGGGCGAATAGACGGTCACCGCGGCGTAGCGGTCCTGGGAGTCATCGGTGTCGACTGACCAGTTGTCGGGGTAGTCGAAGGCCAGTCCAAAACGGTTGAACTGCATCGTGGCGGCGTGTCCTGCAGGAGGCGTGGGGAGTGCGGGGGTTTTTGGCAAGTCACGCGGCATTGTAGGCGGTCGCGGCAGCGGCTGTGGAGCGGTCTGGACCGCTCTGCGGCGCACCGCTATCGTCCGCCCCCTGAAAGCCCGCGGAAACCGTCGTCCCCGACCGTGTTTCCGTTCCCGGCCTTGTGCCGGCGTACCGTCCATCCCTCCGCACCCATCGTTTCATGATGCAAGCCCCCGGCACACTCGCGGCAGTTCCCCGGGCCGCCTCTGCCCGCGCGCTCGACTACGCGATCCCCGCGGTGATCCTGCTGTCCGTGCTCGTGGTGCTCGCGCCGGTGCCGGCCGCGGTCGTCGACGTGCTGCTGGCGGCGAACCTCACGGTTTCGGTGCTCGCGCTGCTGGGAGCGCTCGCCGCCCGCACGCCGCTGGAACTCAGCGTCTTCCCCACATTTCTGCTCGGTGCAACGCTCGTGCGGCTGGTGCTCAACATCGCCACCACACGGCTGGTGCTGTCGCGTGCGGCCATCGATGGCGATGCCGCCGCCGGACAGGTGGTGCAGGCCTTCGGTGAATTCGTGGCCGCCAACAACATCGTCGTGGGCGGCGTGATCTTCGCGATCATCGCGGTGATCCAGTTCGTCGTGATCACCGCCGGTTCGACGCGGACCAGCGAGGTGGCCGCCCGCTTCGCCCTCGACGGCCTGCCGGGCCGGCAGATGGCGATCGACACGGAGGTCCAGGCTGGCACGATCACCCGCGATCAGGCGCGGCAAATGCGGCTCGACCTGCAGCGGCAGGCCGATTTCTTTGCCAGCATGGACGGTGCCAGTCGGTTCGTCAGCGGCGAGGCCAAGGCCAGCGTGATCATCACGCTGGTCAACCTCATCGGTGGTTTGGCGATCGGCGTCGCACAGCACGGCATGCCGCTGGCGAAGGCGCTCGACGTCTATTCGCGGCTCACCATCGGCGACGGGCTCACGAGTGCCGTGCCGTCGCTCTTCGTCTCGGTGGCGACTGGCCTGCTCATCTCGCGGTCGAGTCAGGCGGTGGACCTCTCCCAGGAACTTGGCCGGCAGTTCGTGTCGCGTCCGCACGTGCTCGTGATCACGGCGGTTTTTCTCGGTGTCCTGTCGCTCACCGATCTGCCGTTCCTGCCGCTGGCAGGCATGGCCGTGGCGGTGGCGACGATGGCCTGGCTGATCAGCCGCAAGCCGGCGGCACGAGGTGCGGGGCGGAAGGCCGACGGCTCCTCGGAAGCGAAATCCGCGGCAACGGCTCGGACGAGCATGGCCGACGACCTGCTCGCTGATGAACGGATCGTCGTGGAGTTGGGCCGCGGACTGCTGGGGCTGCTCTCGCCTCCCGCAGGCGGACAATCGCATTCGCTCCTGTCGGAACAGGCCGCGGCGGTGCGATCGAGCGTGGCGGCGGATCTGGGGCTTGTCGTGCCGTCGGTGGTGATGCGGGACAATCTCTCGCTGCCCGACCGCTGCTACCGCGTGATCATCGCGGGCGACATCGTTGCCGAGGCGGAGATTCCCGCCGGGAAGATGCTCGCGGTGCCACCGGTCGGCGAGGTGCTCGACGGACAGAGCAGAGGGGGGACGGTCGGCGCGGAGGAGTTTGCCGCGATCGATCCCCTGAACGGTCGGCGTGGAGCGTGGGTGGGGCATGCACAGGCGGAGACGGCCCGCCGTCGTGGTGCCGCAGTGTATGGTGATGTCGACTGCATCGCCCGGGCCATCGAGGTGGCGATCCGGCGGCATGGCGACCAGTTGCTCTCCCGCGATGCGGTCGCCCGCCTGATCGAATCGCTCCGTGCCGCGCAGCCCGCGGTCGTCGAGCAGGTGGTGCCGGGTGTGCTGACGATCGCCCGCATCCACCGCGCCCTGCAATGCCTGCTCCGCGACGGTGTGCCGATCCGGCCGCTCGCTGAACTGCTCGAGATCATGGCCGACCATGCCGCCGAGGCCGCCGATCCAGCGTGCCTGGCGGAACTCGTGAGGCGGTCGCTCGCCCGTTCGATCTGCCGCCGGGCGAGGGATCCGAGTGGCAGGCTGGTGGTGATCCGGCTCGAGGAGCCGGCGATCGACGCCGTCATCGGGGCTGCAGGCAGGCCGCCCGCGCAGTTGATTGGCGAACTGCGACGTGCCGTACGCCCCGTGGTGGAGCGTGGGGCACGGCCGGTGGTCGTCGTGCCGGGCGACGTTCGACTGCGGGTGCGCGAGGCGCTGTCGCGTCATCTGCCGGATGTGCAGGTGCTGGCGGCGGAGGAACTCGCTGCAGAGGATCGCGTGGAGGTCTTTGCCAGCGTGGGAGGTGGCGAGGTGTTGCGGGCGGCGTGACGTGCCGATGCTGCGGCGCCAGACAGATGGGCAGTGTGGGCTGCCCGGAGGACCGCCGAAAAAAACATTCAACGGAAAAAAATTGAGGAAGGTGCTGCCGGCTGGTCGATGACGATCAGTTGGTCGGTGGCGGAAGCGTCCAGGAACAGTCTGTCAACGGACAGCGTGGTTTTGTCGGGATGCACCAGGATGGTGCGTGTCCGGCGTTGTGAGAAGAAGGTCGTGGTGCGGCGGACACGCCCCACCGTGGCTTCGCGTGCAAGGGCCCTATCAAGGAGGATGACGTGGCGAACTATGCGTCCCAGCCGTCTGCAGAGGAGATGCTCGAACTCTGGAAGGTCTTTAAGGCCGACCAGTCGAACGAGGATCTCCGAAACCGGCTCATCGAGACCTATCTGCCGTTGGTCAAATACAACGGTGAACGCATCTGGTCTCGCCTGCCCGACGGCGTCGAACTCGACGATCTCGTGTCGGCAGGCACCTTTGGTCTCATGGACGCGATCGACGCGTTCGACATGTCACGGGGCGTGAAGTTCGAGACCTACTGCGTGCCTCGAATTCGTGGAGCGATGCTTGACGAACTGCGGACCATGGACTGGGTTCCCCGGCTGGTGCGGTCGAAGGCCAGCAAGCTCAACGAGGCGGTCAAGACGCTGGAGGCGAAACTGGGCCGTGCGCCTGCCGATGCCGAGGTCGCCGCGCACATGGGCCTTTCGCACGAGGAGTTCGAAAAGCTGCTCGTCGACGCCAATGCGGTGAGCCTCGTCAGCCTCAACAAGAAGTGGTGCGAGACCGACAGTTCGAAGGACGTCCGCGAGATCGACATCCTCGAGGACAGGAAGGGCGAGGACCCGACACGCCGCATCCAGAAGTCCGACCTCATGCGGTTGGTGACCAAGGGGCTCAACCGCAACGAGCGGCTCATCATCATCCTCTACTACTACGAGGAACTGACGATGAAGGAGATCGGCGCCACGCTCGACCTCTCGGAGAGCCGTGTCAGCCAGATGCACTCCGCCATCGTGGAACGCCTCCAAAATCAGCTGGACCGGAGGAAGGTGGAGTTTGCGCTCGGTTGAAGGGGCTTGGTCGATGCGTCTCGGCTGCCGGCCAGGCTGGCAGTCTGGGCAGGATGCGGGGCCTTCAGGCCGGCAGAATGCGGAAAACAGGCAGGGAAAATTTTTTCTGAAGTGTGTGACCGTGGTTGGTCGATGAAGAAAAGCTTGTCGCGGCGACTGGACGGTTCATCCCTTCCGGCCGCTGTCCGACGACTGGTGTCGCCGGAACGCGGAAGCGCGGCAACAATAGCTACGAGATCGGTCAGTCGGAAAGGAACAGGCAGCCTCGAATTCCGAAACCCACCATGAACCTTCCGGCCGCGTGCGGCGTAGAAGCGGACATGTCGGGGGAGAAGGGGTTCGAACATCAACTGTCGGTTCCGCCACTCGGTATCGCCAAGAGGAGAGTCATATGAATATCTGGGGTGTCACGTCGACGCAGGGATCGCAGGGGCTGAACGCCTTGAAGGGCGTCGAAGCCTCGCAGGGCACACAGGCCGCCATGCAGCAGGGCGTGGCTGAGGTGCACGATTCGGTCACATTGTCGGTCGATGCCGTGCGGGCCGCTGAATCGACTGGCGACATTCGCTTCGATCGCGTCAACGCGATCCGGGCGGCGATTGCCGACGGTTCCTACGAAACGCCCGAGAAACTCGACATGGCGCTCGACCGCCTGCTCGACCGGCTGGGCGGCTAGAGTCGCGCGATCGCAGCTCACACGGAACGTCCAAGAGACAGCCGGACCGGCGACGGTCCGGCTGTCGTCGTTTGGTGACAGCGGCTCTTGGGCAGGCTAAACTTTCCGAGGCGGCATTCTCCTGGACCCCTCATGATGGCCATCGCAACCGATTTTTCACTGGGCAAGGTCGACGTCGCGCTCACACCGCGCGAGCGGTTCGCCGAATTTCTCCAAACCCGCGGCAAGCGGGTCACGCGGCAGCGGCAGGTGATCGTCGATCACGTCAGCAGCCATCACGAGCACTTCGACGCCGAGCAACTCCTGGCGGATCTGCGTCGGACGCCGGAGGGGGCGAAGGCCAGCCGGCCCACCGTCTACCGCACGCTCACCGAAATGGTGGGCGCAGGCCTGCTCCGCAAGATGGTGCTCGGCGGGCGGGCCGTTTACGAGCACGACTACGGCTACCCGCAGCACGACCACCTCCACTGCACGTCGTGCCAGAAGCTGATCGAGTTCTCCAGTGACGACCTGGCAAAGATCTGCGACGCCGTGGCGGTCCAGCACCAGTTCCGCGCCCGCAGCCACCGGCTGATCATCTCCGGACTGTGCGCCGACTGCCGCAGCAACCGTAGCAAGTCCAGGCACCAAGACCGAGTGTGACGTTCGTCGCTACACCCGCAGTGCCGACTCGGCGGCCCGTGTTGGGCATGAAGCCAACGCCGCCCGTACCGGCCCCGTGACGAATTCCTCGACCTGGGCAGCCGCCCGGCCCGCCAATCCCGGCACGTCCATCGCCTGTATCAGGTCGATGCCCGTGAAAAGCGGATCGCCGGCGAGACGCTCGATGAGATCGTTGTCGTGTCCGTCGCGCATCCGCGCCGTGGTGGCGTGGCTGTGCCGCCGGATCGCCTCGTGGAGCTCCTGCCGGTCACCCCCCGCGGTCGTGGCGGCCATCAGCAGCCGTTCGCTGGCCAGGAACGGGAGATGGTGCTCGAGGTTGCGACGGATCGCGCCGGGGAGCACGACGAGACCACCGGCGATGTTCGCGTAGATAACGAGCTGGGCATCGGTGGCGAGGAAGGCCTGCGGCAGCACCAGCCGGCGCGGGGCAGAGTCGTCGAGCGTCCGCTCGAACCACTGCACTGCCGCCGTCTGGCTGGTGGTGGCCGTGAACCCCATCACGAACCTGGCCAGCCCGCACATCCGTTCGGCCCGCATTGGGTTCCGCTTGTAGGGCATGGCAGACGAGCCGACCTGGTCTGTCTCGAACGGTTCCTCCAGTTCGGCCCACGCTGCGGCCAACCTCAGGTCGTTCCCCGCCTTGTGCGTTGATTCCGAGATTCCGGCGAGCACCGACACGACCTGCGAGTCGACCTTTCGCGAGTAGGTCTGGCCGGTCACGTCGTAGGAGCGATCGAAGCCCAGTTTCTTCGACACGATCTCGTCGAGCCGCCGCACCTTGGCATGATCCCCCGCGAAGAGCTCGAGGAAGCTGGCCTGGGTGCCGGTCGTGCCCTTCACGCCGCGGGCGCGGAGAAGTTGGCGGCGGTGCAGGACCTCCTCGAGGTCGAGCAGGAGATCATGGATCCAGAGGCAGATCCGCTTGCCGATCGTGGTGGGCTGCGCGGGCTGCAGGTGGGTGCGGCCGAGGCAGACCAGATCACGGGTCTCCATCGCACGGTCGGCCAACCGCTCGATCACCACGGCCAGGCGAGACGCGATGAGGTCGAGTGAGTCCCGCATCAGGATCAGGTCGGTGTTATCGGTGACGTAGGCGCTCGTCGCGCCGAGATGCAGGATCGGGCGGGCCAGCGGGCATGCATCGCCGAAGGTGTGCAGGTGCGCGAAGACGTCGTGCCGCATCTTCCGCTCGTAGTCGGCCGCCTTCGCGAAATCGATCGGCTCCAGATGGGCCCGCATCTCGGCAATTTGTGCGGGCGAGATCGGCAGCCCCAATTCCGCCTCCGCCTCCGCCAGCGCCAGCCACGTCTGCCGCCAGAGCTTGTAGCGGTGGTTGTCGCTCCACAGCCCCGACATCTCGGCCGAGGCATAGCGGGAGGCGAGCGGGTTGTCCCAACGGTCGCGGGGATCGGGGCTGGACTCGGAATTCACGGACGGGCTCCTGGCGTGTGGGTCGGGCTGGAAGGCGCCGCCTGACGGCTCATCTTGCAGAAGAGCCGCTCCAAGGCCAGCCTGGCGCGCAGGCCCCGCGACGCATCGCTCTTGAGGGACAGATCGAGGTCCAGAAGGCCGACCGGAAGCTGCCGGGCCCGCCGTGGCCCGAGCTGTCCGAGCGACTCACGGGCCTGGGCCAGTGCCTTCGGCCAGGCGGCCACGCCGGCCTCCCGCAGCGCCTGTTCGATGCCGGCGGGCCGGCCGCTTCCCGCTGGCAGGGACAGCAGCCGGGCCGCCGTCGACAGCCGTCGCACCACGGAGGCGATCTGAGCGCTGATGCCGATGGGGTTTTCCCCTGCCGCCAAGAGCGCGGCGAGCTGCGCGACCGCCTCGCGGGCATCACCGGTGGCGGCGGCGTCGATCATGCCCCACGCGGTTCTTTCGAGTGGACTGCCGGCGAAGTCGTCGATGGCCTCGGGCTGGATGGGCGTTTTCTTCGCGGCCGGATCGGTGGCGGCGGCGAGACGGGCCAGCGCCTGATCGACCTGGCCGAGGTTGTTG
>JBIIOL010000460.1:0-3445 GCA_044336965.1 Pirellulales bacterium
GTCAGCGATGGCGAACAGTCCGGGCCGATCAGACGCGGCGCCGGTGAACGCGCCGCGGACGTGGCCGAAGAGTTCGCTCTCGATCACGCTCGGGGCCAGGGCGCCGAGACTGGTGGCCACGAACGGTTGGTGGCGCCGTGGGCCGTGGGCATGGATGGCGCGGGCGGCCAGATCCTTGCCAGTGCCGGTCTCGCCGGTGATGAGCACGGGCAGATCGGTCGGCGCGACGAGCGAGATCTGCTTGAAGACCTCCTGCATCGGCGGCGAGGACCCGATCAGCAGCACGCCGTCGGTGATCGCCACCGGCGGATTCGCCCCGGCCGCTGCCCGCTGCCCGCTCTCCGCCAGCGCGTGTGCGACGATCCGCGACACGCTCTCCAGGTCGAACGGCTTGACGAGATAATCGAAGGCGCCGGCGTTGACCGCCCGCACGGCGGTGTCGAGATCGCCGAAGGCGGTCATCACCACGACTGGTGCGTGTGGAACGATGCTGCGCAATTCGGGCAGCGCGGAGAGCCCGTCGCGGCCCGGGAGGCGGACGTCGAGCAGCATCGCCTCGGGTTCGAAGCGGCTACAGGTCTCGAGCCCGGCCTCGACACTCGCCGCCACCTCCACGGAGTGCCCCTCGTCGGAGAGCATCTCGCGCAGGCTCCAGCCGATGGCGGGCTCGTCGTCGATGATGAGGATGCGGCTCATGGGGATGGTGTCGGTGTGGACGGGCCGGGGCCACCTTGTAGTGTCTGCGCCGGCAGCGAAATCGCAAATCGTGTGCGGCCGTCGTGCCGCTCCCAGGCGAGCGTGCCGCCGTGCTCCTCGGCCACCGACTGTGCGATGGCGAGCCCCAGGCCGATCCCCTCCGGCTTCGACGTGACGAACGGCTCGTGCATCGAATCCCGCACGCTCTCAGGCGGGCCAGCCCCCGAGTCGTCGACAGCCAGGATGATCTGCGAGCCAGCGCGGACGGCTGAGAGCCAAACGGTGCCGCCGTGGCCCGCGGCGTCGATGCCGTTGAGCGCGAGATTCACCAGCGCCGCCCGCAGGCTGTCGTGGCGACCGATGATCGACAGATTCGTTGGCAGTTCGCAGTGCATCCGCACACCGGCATGCTCGCACCGCGGTGCCGTGAGATCGCGGACCTCGGCGAGAAGCCGGTCGATCAGGACAGGCTCCGGTGCCGGCGTGCCGTGGGACGATGGCTTCGCCAACGCCAGCAGCCCGCGGACCTCCTCTTCCAGGATGTCGAGCTGCCGAGCGGCGACGGTGAGGCTGTCGTCTGGCGTGGGCCCGCTGACCGCTGCCTGCGGACAGCGGCGACGGTGCAGGTCGATCGCCAGCCGCGCCCCGGTGACGGCGTTGCGAAGTTCATGGGCAAACCCTGCCGCCAGCTGGCCAAGGAGCCGCTGCCGTTCTCCGGCGACCAGTGAACTGCGGAGCTGCTCCAGCTCGAGGCTCATGTGGTTGACGCCGTCCACGAGCCGGCTGATCTCGTCGCCGGCGGCCGGGGCATCGTGGCCTGCGACGAGCGTGTGGCCAAACTCCCCTTCCGCGATCTGCGCCACGTGCCGTTCCACGGCGGTGATCCGCGTTGCGAGACGTCGCGTCGTCCGCAGGCCCAGCGGCACGAGCACCGCGAGCGTTCCTGCAGCCACCGCCAGCACCGGCCAGACAGCTTCGAACGTCGCGGCGATCACCGATCGCTCCGGCGTGAGGATGAGCACCGTCTCCGGCCGCACGCCCTCGCTGCGCACGGTGCCGAGCCGGTAGCGTTGTTCACCGAACGTGCCGCTGCCTGCGCGGAGGGCAGCAGCCACCATGTCGCCGTGAACGGCCGCGAGTGTCTCCGACGGCAGCGTGGACAGGCCGATGCGACGGGCCGACTCCTCCCAGACCAGAAAATGGTTGCCCGTCAGCCGGTGCAGGGCCTCGAGCACGGCGGCCGAGAGCGACACCCGCGATGTCCTGAGGGCATCGGCCACCTGCTGCTGCGCGGCCCGAGTCGCGGCGGCCGACCGCTGGGCGGCGAGCCAGGCCGAGAAGCCGACGTTGGCCAGCACCGCCGCCAGCACGAGCCCCACGACGGGCAGCACGAGTTGCCGCGTCAGGGACAGGTGTCGAGCGGATGTGGGCATGGCGTTCAGCTGCGATCGAATCCAAGACGATCGAATCCAAGATACCGGCGGGCATTGTTGGCACAGACATCCGCAACCAGCGGCACGAGCCGGTCCCGCCGCCAGGCAGTGTCGTCAGGGAGACGGCCGGTGGCGACATCGGTGCCGAGCAGGTCGCAGAGAATCCGACGGAAGTATTCGTGGCGGGGATAGGAGAGAAACGACCGCGAATCGGTCACCATGCCAATGAACCGAGAGAGCAGTCCCAGGTCGGAGAGCATGTTGAGCTGATCCCGCATGCCACGTTCTTGATCCATGAACCACCAGGCGCTGCCCCACTGGATCTTGCCGGGGAGGATGCCGTCCTGAAACGAGCCGGGCAGGGCGGCGAAGAGGGCGTTGTCGGCGGGGTTTATGTTGTAGAGGATCGTCCGAGGCAGCGTGTTCTCGGCGGCGAGCCTGCCCAGGAAGCGGACGAGTCCCGGCCCCTGCACGGCGTCGCCGATCGTGTCGCAGCCGGCATCCGCCCCGAGTGCCGCGGCCAGATGCGGGTTGGGATCGCGGAAGGGGCCAAGGTGCAGCTGCAGCGCCCAGTCCTTGGCGTGGTTGAGCCGCGCGACATGAAGCAGCAAGAAGAGCGAAAATTTTTCTGCTTCTTCGGGTGTGGCGGCCGTGCCGGCCATGGCCCGGTGCCAGATCGTCGCGGCCTCGTCTTCGGTGCAGTCGGTGTCGGGAATGCGGAGAAGGCCGTGATCGGTGGCCCGGCAGCCAACGGCAGCGAAGTCGGCATGCCGTTTGTCGATCGCGGCGATGAGCCCGGCGAACGTGTCGGCACCGCAGCCGGCCGTGTCGGCGAGCCGGCGGGCCCAGGCCTGCACGCGGTGCGGCTCGTGCACCCTGACAGCCGCGTCGGGGCGGAAGGTGGGCACGACTTTGGTCGCAAAGGCGTTGCGGGCGATGCGCTCATGCCACTGGAGGCTGTCGGCGGGGTCGTCGGTCGTGCCGACCACCTCAACCTTCATCCGCGTGAGAATGCCCCGCGCGGTGAGGTCGCCCGTGGCCAGTTGCCGGTTGGCCTCGTCCCAGATCCGTTGGGCGGTGGATTCGTCCAACAATTCATCAATATGAAAGTGGCGGCGGAGTTCCAGGTGTGCCCAGTGGAAGAGCGGGTTGCGGAGCGTGTGCGGCACGGTCTCGGCCCATGCCTGGAATTTCTCCCGCGGCGTGGCGGCACCGGTGATCCGCTCCTCCGCGACGCCGTCTGCCCGCATGGCCCGCCACTTGTAGTGGTCGCCGTCGAGCCAGATGGCGTGGAGGTTTTCAAACCGCCTGTCCTC
>JBIIOL010000461.1:0-3444 GCA_044336965.1 Pirellulales bacterium
CGCGAGACCAACTCTCCGTGTGGGACGCGACGCATCCAGCACCGCCCGCCGACGACCCCGAGTTCGAGCTGAGCCTGCTGGCGTGGCTCGCCGACGACGCCTCGCGGCAAATTCGCGAAAAGTCTTCCACGCCCGAGGGACTTGCGGAAGTCGTCAGGCCGGCCGTGGCGACGCTGATCGGACGGTCATACGAACAGGGCGGCGAGGTGGAATGGCTGCTCGACCGGAAGGATCAGCGACCTGACCACATCCACATGACGGGAGTGCTGCGGAACACGACGCATGGCGAGGAGGTGCCGGTGACGTGGCTCTACCCGAGACAATGGTCGGGCCGGGTCGTTGTCTGGCTCGACGAACCCGGGGCCGGTGCGGCTGTGGCCGCCGACGGCGGGCTGCGGCCGCCACTCGACCGTTTCGTGAAGGCGGGGACGGCTGTCGTGACTGCCGATCTGCTGTTGTGGCGAGCAGGGGCAACCACGCCGGGGGCTGCGCCGGACGAACGGCGGCGGCAGCGGCTTGTGAACAATCCTCGTGAATTCGCTGGATACACGTTCGGCTACAACGCGCCCCTGTTCTGCCAGAGCGTGCACGATGTGCTCAGCGTCGTCCGCTTTCTGCGGAACACCGAGGTGGGTGCGCATCCGCATCCCAGCGCGGTGGAGGTTGCTGGCTTTGGCGACGCGGGCCCGATCGTGCTGGCCGCCCGCGCCGTCTGCGGCGCGGCGATCGACCGGGCGGCGGTAGCGACGGGAGGGTTTCGATTCGCAGACGTCGCCGACTACCGCGATCCGCTGTTCCTGCCTGGCGGCGGACGGTATCTCGACATCCCGGGCATGGTAGCGCTCGGGGCGCCGCATCCCCTCTGGCTGGCAGACGACGGGCCCCGCGGCGATGCCCCGGATGCCGGCATCGTGGCCGGAGGATATCCGGCCGCCCCCGCCGGAAGGCTTGTGCAATATCGGGGCACGGCCCCGGCAACGGCCGCCGCCGACTGGTTGCTGGGCCGCGAGTGAGCAGGGTCTGCACGCCGGCATGCATCGCGCCATGGCCCTCCATGGGCCATTCATCGCGGCTTCGACGGCAGCAGGGTATAACCTCTCCCATGCGATCGCTCACTTCCATCATGCTTGGCTGGTTGTTCTTCGTGGCGGCGTCGGCTGCCGCCGCGCCTCCGCTTTCCCCCGCGCCTCCGCTTCGCGTGGGCATGGAACTCGCCTATCCGCCCTTCGAGATGACCGATCCACAGGGGCGGCCGACGGGGGTGAGCGTGAAACTCGCCGGGGCGCTCGGGCAGCACCTCGGTCGCGAGGTGGTGATTGAAAACATCGCCTTCGACGGCCTCATCCCCGCGCTCAAGACAGGCAAGATCGACTGCATCATCTCCTCGATGACCGCCACGCCGGAACGGAGCCGGTCGATCGCCTTCTCCGATCCCTATCTCAAGACCGGGCTAGCGCTGCTCGTCGGCAAGGAGTCGCCGGTGCAATCGGCCGCCGATCTCGACGTGGCCGGTCGCACGATCGCCGTCAAAAAAGGCACGACTGGGCATCAGTATGCCTCCACGGCGCTCAAGCGGGCCCGCGTGCTCGTGCTCGACAAGGAGTCGGCGGCGGTGCTGGAAGTGACGCAGGGAAAGGCCAATGCCTTCATCTACGATTCGCTCTCTGTCTATCAGAACCATAAGCGACATC
Organism: Pirellulales bacterium; assembly: GCA_044336965.1. GTDB lineage: Bacteria > Planctomycetota > Planctomycetia > Pirellulales > UBA1268 > CAMCQY01. Next base: position 1,692 of record JBIIOL010000461.1, read on the forward strand.
CCGACACGACGCGGGCCCTGCTCCGGCCGTTTCGCGAAGAGACGTGGGCGGTCGGCCTGCGCACCGGCGACGCGCAACTTCGCGAGCAGATCAACGGTTTCCTCAAGGAGTTCCGGGCCGCCGGTGGCTTCGAAAAACTCGGCGACGAATTCCTGCCCGAAGAGAAGGCTTCCTTCAAGGCCGAGGGCATTCCCTTTTACTTCTGAGTTGAAAAAGGGGACGCAGCTCTTTTTCGTCCGTGTCCGAAAAGAGCTGCGTCCCCTTTTTCTCCTAGACTGACGAGTATGCCACGCTGGCTCGCCCATACGATCGTCGTGATCCTCTTCGCGGCGCTCATCGCGCTGGCGTTCTCGCGGGTGAACTATGCCTGGAACTGGGCGGGCGTCTGGGAATACCGCCAGAAGTTGCTGCAGGGCTTCGGTGTCACCGTCGCCCTCAGTCTGACCTCACTGATCGTCAGCACCCTGATCGGCATGCTGGCGGCGTTGCTCTTGGGATCGAAGAACCCGCTGCTGGAAGCGGTGGGTCGTGTGTATGTCGAGCTGATCCGCGGCACGCCGCTGCTCGTGCAACTGCTGATCGGCTTCTACGTGGTGGCAAGCGCCGTCGGCCTTGAAAACCGGTATGTCGTCGGCGTGCTCCTGCTCTCGCTTTTCAGTGGCGCCTACATGGCGGAGATTTTCCGTGGTGGCCTCGCCGCCATCCCGCAGACGCAGCGGGATTCCGCCCGGGCCATCGGCCTCACGCCCTGGCAGTCGTTCCGGCTCGTGATCCTGCCGCAGGCAATCCGGCTCGTGCTGCCCGCCGTGGCGGGCCAGTTCGTGTCGCTCATCAAGGATTCGTCGCTGCTCTCGGTGATCGCGGTCTCGGAATTCACGCTCGCCGCCCAGGAGGTGAATTCGTTCACTTACTCCACGCTCGAAAGTTATCTGCCACTGGCCGCCGGCTACCTGCTGCTTACGCTTCCCCTCTCGGCCGTGTCGCGGCTACTCGAGCGGCGCTATCGGTATGAGGCATGAAGACTGGACATCATGAATCTTGAGATCAGCGGCCTCTCGCAGCGTTTCGGTGCGACCACCGTGCTCGACAGCTTGGACCTGCGCACAGGCGATGTGCGGTCGCTTGTGCTCGTGGGTCCTTCGGGGGGTGGCAAGTCGACGCTGCTGCGGATCCTGGCAGGACTCGACTTGCCGGTGGCCGGCAGCGTGGCCTTCGACGGCGTAACCCTCCCGCGGGATGAGCCGTCGCTGCGTGCCTACCGGCAAACGGTGGGCACGGTCTTCCAGGCCTACAATCTGTTTCCCCATCTGTCCGCGATGGACAATCTGCTCCTTCCGCTCGTGCACGTGCACGGCCTGTCCGAGCCAGAGGCGCGGGCTCGCGTCCGGGAGCCACTGGAGCGGTTTCATCTTGCCGAACACGCTTCCAAGCGCCCGGCCGAACTCTCCGGCGGTCAGAAACAGCGGATCGCCATCCTCCGGGCGCTCGTCGTGCAGCCGAAGCGACTGTTTCTCGACGAGCCCACCTCCGCACTCGATCCGGAGATGACGGCCGAAGTGCTGGAGATGATCGGCGAGTTGAAGGATCTGGGCACGCAGTTCGTGCTGGTGACCCACGAGATGGGATTTGCCCGCCGCGTGGCCGATCTCGTGGCATTCGTCGGCGACGGGCGGGTGCTCGCCCACGGTCCGCCGGGCGAGATCATCGACCGCTGCGACGTGCCGCGGGTGCGCAGCTTCTTCGCGAGGATTCT
>JBIIOL010000462.1:0-3432 GCA_044336965.1 Pirellulales bacterium
GAAGCTGTTTTTCCAGCCGAGCCCCTGTTCTTCGAGGCCTGCTGCTTCCGGTTCGGGGCCGACATTGCCCGTCGGGCTCGCGGCGCCGTGGGACTTGCCGAAGGTGTGCCCGCCGGCGATGAGGGCTACCGTCTCTTCGTCGTTCATGGCCATCCGGGCAAACGTCTCGCGGATGTCGCGGGCCGCGGCCAGCGGATCGGGCTTGCCGTTCGGCCCTTCGGGATTGACGTAAATCAGGCCCATCTGGACCGCGGCGAGGGGCTTCTCCAACTGCCGGTCGCCCGTATACCGCTTGTCACCGAGCCACTCGCTCTCGGGACCCCAGTCGATGTCGTTCTGCGGTTCCCAGACATCCTCGCGTCCGCCGCCGAAGCCAAAGGTCTCGAGCCCCATCGATTCGAGTGCCACGTTGCCCGTCAGCACCATCAGATCGGCCCAGGAGAGTGCCCGGCCGTACTTCTGCTTGATCGGCCAGAGCAGGCGACGGGCCTTGTCGAGGTTGGCGTTGTCAGGCCAGCTGTTGAGCGGGGCAAACCGCTGCGTGCCGTAGCCCGCACCTCCCCGGCCGTCGCCCACGCGATAGGTGCCGGCGCTGTGCCATGCCATGCGGATGAAAAAGGGACCGTAGTGGCCGTAGTCGGCCGGCCACCAAGGCTGGGAGGTCGTCATCAGCGTGGCGATGTCTTTTTTGACAGCCGCGAGGTCGAGAGACTGAAACGCTTGGGCATAATCGAAATCCCAATCCATCGGACTGCTCTTCGCAGAGTTCTGATGAAGGATCTGGAGGTCGAGTTGGTTCGGCCACCAGTCGCGATTCGTGTAGATATGGGTGGCCGCCTGGCCGGCAGCGGCCGTTTTCGCACCGCCGCGGCCCGTCACTGGGCAGACCTCAGCCGGCTTGGCTTGAGTGTCTTCGCCGCCAGCGATGCCACACAGGCATACGAGGGCCATGCAGGCGAGGGTCAGGCAGGCCGAGTCGCCGATGGTGCCTGGCCGCAGAGACCGTGCCGCCGGGCCGGTGCGAAGGGATGTCATCGCGGTGGCGATCAACCTGCTCATGCGTGCAAGTACCAGCATCAGGATTCTCCGTATGGTGGATTCACGATCGCTGATTCTGTCCCCATGGACGTCACGCAGGATAGTATAGTGCCGGCCTCATCTGAACATCTGGGCCGAGCCGTGCCCCCATTCCCCGTGTGGACACCCATCGATGACCGTCTCCGAATTCCTGGCCATACTCGTCGCCAACCCCGGCGTGAAGATGCACTTCATGCTCCCCGACCAGTCTTTCGTGCCGGCCCATTACCACATCACCGAGATCGGCCGTGTCCACAAGGACTTCGTCGACTGTGGCGGCACCGTGCGGTCGAAGACATCGTGCATGCTCCAGATCTGGGTCGCCACCGATATCGACCATCGGCTGGAGACGACGAAGCTGGCGAAGATCATGGAGATCGCCCGGCCGCTGCTCCAGTCGGACGATCTGCCTGTGGAGGTGGAATACGAAGACGCCGTGGTCTCCCAGTATCCACTCGGCGGTGCTGAGGTCACGCCGTCGGGCATCCTGTTTTACTTGGGCACCAAGCACACGGCGTGCCTGGCGCCCGAGAAGTGCGGCGTGGGCGGGGAAAGCTGTTGTGCGGCTCCCGAGCCCAAACGGATTCTCTTCGTCTGCATCCACAACAGCGCCCGCAGCCAGATGGCGGAGGCCTTCGTCAACCAGATGTGCAAGGGCAGCTACGAGGCCCACAGCGCCGGACTCGAGCCGGGGGTCTTGAACCCGCTCGTCGTCGAGGCGATGCGGGAAGTGGGCATCGACATTGCGGCGGCGAAGACCAAGAGCGTTGCCGAGATGCTCGCCGAGGGGCCGACGTTCACGCGTGTCGTCACGGTCTGCGACGAGGCGAGCGCTGAACGCTGCCCGACGTTTCCGGGCGGCGCGGAGCGCGATCACTGGGGCTTCCCCGATCCCTCTGCCCTCGCCGGCACGCACGAGGAACGCATGGTTGCCGTGCGGAGGATTCGCGACGACATCCGCCACCGGGTGAGCCAGTGGTGCCGTCTCGCGTGCACCAACGCCTAGTCGGGATCTTGCAGAGCCGTCAGCGGACAGGGCGATTGCGTCCCAGAACTGCCCGTTCCTGCCACCGCAGTACGAGGATCGTGACGATCGACGCCACCACGATCTGCGTGGCGAGTGCGGTGATCGGAATCCAGAGCGCCGGGTCGTAGTCGCCGAGATTCTGCCAAAAGTCTGGCACCCCCGGGCCCTCGCTCCGGCAGCCGCGATGGGCCCAGTAGAGCGGCGAGAAGAGCATGGCGAGGATTTTGAGCAGCCCACCCTTGATCGGCAGGATCGTGGCCCCGAGCAGGATCTGGGGCGTGATCAAGAGCGGCACCGCGAGCACCCCCTTGTCGGTCGAGCGAACGCAGGCTGAGACGATCAGGCCGATCGTCGCACAGGCGACGGCAGCGAGCCAGTTGCAGGTGGCGGAGACGACGGCGCTGCGCCGATAGATCGCGGCGGGTGCGTCGCCGCCGAACGCCTCGCGGAGCATGAATCCCAACTCCACAGTGGTTCTGAAGATCGCGATCTGCACCGCGAGCACGACGGCGAGCGCCGCGACCTTCGCGATCACGTAGGCGATGAACCGCAGGCCGTGCCGACGCTCGAGGTCGAGCATCGTCCGCTCCTTGACGATCTCCCGGAATCCGGTCACGAACCCGAGGATGACCATGCAGATGCTCATCAGCGAGAGCCACTTGAATGTGCCACCCGGATCGATGATCTCGTGATCCGGTGCGACGGGAACCGTGTCGGTGAGGGCGTCGCGGACGAGCCTCGCAGTGGACTGCTCCCGCAGATGCGCGAGCATCTTCGGCTGACTGTCGAGAAAGACCCGGATCTGACCGGGAATGCTGCCGTCCTGCTCGTCGACAGAGTCGGTGGCGATCGCCTGCGACACCTCACCCCATACGTCTACCAGCACCGACTTCTCGCCAGGGTCGAGAAACCGCGTCACCATGAGCGGGTCGCGGAACTTCGTGGCGGAAAAGCCGGCGAGCACAACGGCCGCGAGAACGAGTGGCAGAAGGATATCCATGCGGATGCCCACACGATCGCGGGCGACCGTCTCAAGCTCGCGGCAGAAAAACGTGGCGAACTGTCGAGCCAAGCCGGGAATCGAGACCGCCTCGAGAGAGGCCACCCTCTCCGCGGTCGCGTTGGCAGCCTTGTCACCAACCGTCTTGTCGGCCTTCTGGGGCTCCGTCACGCGGCGGTCTGCTGCTTCTCGTTCCTGCCAGCGGGCCGACCAGAAGCCGGGCGGCTTGTCCTCGATGGCGACGTAGACGTCGGCGAGCCGATGCACGCCGAAGTGCCCCAGGGCTTCCACGCGGGAGCCAAACCACACCACCTCGCCGTGGCCGAGG
>JBIIOL010000463.1:0-3423 GCA_044336965.1 Pirellulales bacterium
TCAGGTCGGAGACCATCTTGCCGCAGTCGCCGCGCGGGCGGAACGTCCAGAACGGCTTGGCGAGCTTGCCGATCGGGCCTTGAAACGTGACTGCGGGTGCGTCTGGCGGCTGCTCGCCGTCGTGGCGATACAGTTCCGGCTTGTAGTCCCAGGTGTCGAGGTGACTTACGGCGCCGGCGCAGAAGATGACGAGCAGACGTTCGGCCTTCGCGGGGAAGTGCGATGCTCTGGCTGCATAGGGATGCGTCGTCGCGATCGCCGGACGGATCGGCGCCGCCGGCGCGGCCAGCAGGCCATCGCGGGCGAGCAGGTGCACAAGCGCCATGCCGCCGGCGGCCGTGCCGCAGTCGTGCAGGAAGCCGCGGCGATGAGTTGTCATGGACGTGGCACCGTGGAGATTCGTAGCGACGCGGCATCGTCAGGGTTATCGCAGAGAATATCGCAGGAAAACTGCCACTGCCACGTGCAGTGGTTCGCCTTGAAGACGAGGCTGTTCCAGCCCGGCTCGAGCACCGCCTTGCGAACGGCCTTGCGGCCCGGCTCGTTCGTGATCGACCCCGCGTAGAGCTTTTCTCCGTTAATCCAGGCCACCACGCCCTGCTGGCCGGCAAACACCTGCGAGCCAAACCGTAGCTCCACGGGCACCTCGCGGTCGCAGTGGATCCAGCGGGCCCCGTAGCCGGTCTCGAATGTATTCGCGAAGGACACGGCATACAGAGAAACATTACCCGGCGTCGCGCCGCCGGTGTGGTTGACGCTCGCCACATAACGGCACCACGTCGGAGCATTCCCCTTCCAGTCGGCAGGCGTGCCGCCAAAGTCTTTCCCCACGGCATAGCGTTCTTCGCCGGGCAGCACACCCTTGTCAGGCACGTAGTCCTGGGCGCCGCGTTCCCATGCCGCAGGATTGGTGAAGCCGGTGCCGATGAGCCACGGCGCGGGGATCGTGATCGTCGTTTCCTTCTTCGTGTCACCAGTGGTGGCAGTGAGCGTGAAGACGTTTTCCAGCCGGTCGGGTTTGCCCGTCACGGAGAAGACCGCTTCGTTCCCTTGCTGTTCCGCCGGCTTCACCTGCCAGCCGGTCGGTGCCTCGAGACTGAATCGCGGATTGCCGCCGGCCGCAGTGGGCGTATAGAACGCCCGGATCTCGAACGTGGCCTCGTCGGATTCCAGCGGAAGTTCCCGCGGCACGAGTGCATACGACAGGCAGGGCAGCTCGCCGCGGGCCGCGTCGAGGGCCTTTTGGATGTGCTGCGTCGAGATCGCCTCGGCGGCCTTCGTCTCGCCGAGGCCGCGGAGCATCGCCGCGGCTACGGAGGCATGGCCGACTCCATTGGGATGCACGAAGTCGGGGGCAACGTGGAAGTCGGGCTTGAATCGGCGGCCGGCCCGCAGGGTCTCCCAGATCGTTTCACCGGTGGGCAAAAGCACGCAGTCCAGCTCGGCGGCGATCGCCGCCACCCGATGGTTCATCTCGGCGATGGCGAGCGTCTTGGGCGACTGCGGGTCTTCTGTGTTGGGCGTGATCGTGGCCAGCGCCGTCAGCCGCGGCGTGGTGCGCGACCGGAGCGAGGCCAGCAGCTCGCGGTAGCGGTCGGCCCAGGCGTCGAGGCTCGCGGGGCTTGCGTTCATGGATGGGGAGAGGCTGTCGTTCATGCCGAGCATGACGATGAGAACATCGGCATGGCGACCGAGGGCCTCCCGCACGTCGACATTTTTCACGTCGAGAAACGTCTCTTTCTCGCGGCTCTGCTTCTCGACGTTCTGCCAGCTGCCGACCGTCTGACCGCTGCCGCCCAAGGGCACTACGGTCACGTTGCTCTCGGGCCGCGCGGTGTCGAGGCCCGCCTTGAAGAGGTTGATGAAGCCCCCTGGGCCGGTGTTCATGCCCTGGCCGGTGATGCTGTCGCCGACGAAGACAACGCGGTCGCCGTCCCGCACGAGCGAGGGTGACTCGGCGGCGGCCAGACCGGCGGCTGCGACGCAGGCCACGGCGAGGAGAATGATGATGCGGTTCATTCCTTTTTCAGGGCTGCATCGCTCGGATCCAGCACCAGCTCGAGATGGTTTTGTGGCGGCTTGATTTCCACGCTCAGGTCGCTGGAGGCGGCCGCGCCCGGCGTGTGCTTGGTCGGGCGCAGGTATGGTACCACCTTGCACTTGGCGTCCGTGATGGCTGACCAGTGTGCGAGCCACGTGTCACCCACACCGCCTGTTCTTTCGTGCTCTGTCCTTCCCATGTGCCGTGTTCCTGTTGGTTCGGTTGAAATCACGTTTGCTCCTTCATGAATGTCAGCGTGCCCCACGTGCGGAGCAGCAGCACGGCGCTGCCCGGGCGATCGACGACCACGCCCTCCGAAGGTCCGGCCCTAAAAATCCCGCGGTCAACAGGTGACTGTCACCTTTTGACCAGCCGCAGCTTGACGAGCCGCTGGTTGCCGCTGTCGTAGACGACGGCCCGGTCGCCGCAGGCCGCCAGCGTGGTCGGCTTGTTCACGTGCGCGAGATCGTCGCCGGGCGAGTCTGCGGTGCCGAACGATCCCAGCAGCTTCCGCGTGGCCTGATCGAAGCAGAGCACGCGGCTTCGTGCGGTGTCGGCGACCCACAGGCGGCCGGCGTCTGATGTCAGCCGGATCATGTCGCCGAACGTGTCCGCGCCGTCTTGGCCGTTGGTACCGCTCGAGTTCCAGCGGCGTTCTTCCTTCCAGTGCTTGCCGTCGCGGGCGAACTCGATCACGAAGCCGTCGCCGGCCGCAAGCAACGCGTTCTTCCCCGACGCGGCAAGCGAGGTCCAGGCCTTGACCGGCGTGGCGGTGGTGAGCTGAATCGGGCCAATGTCGCTCGTGTAGCTGCCGTTGCCATTGACCTCGACGGCAACGGCCTTGCCGCCGGGCTCCAGCACCACGAGCGATCGTCGCTTGTCGATTTCAGTGACGGCGACCGCGACGGCCTCCTTCGGCAGGGCGGTCGGCGATTCGATTGGTCTGACACGAAGTTCCTTGTCGAGCGTGCCGAAGAGCAGCGACGGCTTGCCCCACTGGAAGCCGTAGCCGCAGAGAGACCCGCTGTCGAGCGTTGTCAGCCCGACTACCTTGTCCGTGATCGGAATGCCAAGCCGCTGCGGGCTGGCCGGGCCATCGGCCCATTCCCACTGGCCAGAACCGCACCAGACACGGCCCTCGCGGTCGAGGCCGATCGCCTCACAAGCCGGCAGACCGCCGATTCGACGGATCGGCGAGAACCGCTTTTCAACCGGCTTCCATTCGAGGAGATGGACGATGCCGCTGAGGCCAGACATGGCAAAGAGATCGGTCCGCAGCCGGGCCAGTCCTCGGCCATTCACGATCTCCTACTGCTCGTCCACATGGCCGATGAAGGAACCGGAGTTCCCGCCCAGGACGACGCCCGGAGCGGGCTTCAGAT
>JBIIOL010000464.1:0-3421 GCA_044336965.1 Pirellulales bacterium
CAGCGAATACAGCTGGCCCCGCGTCTCCGTTTCCTGTGACTACCGCTCGGCGATCCGCTTTGGCGACGAAATCGACATCGCCGTGCACGTCGCGGAGTTGGGCAGATCGAGCGTCACCTACCGGTTCTTCTTCGAGCACGATAGCCGTGCCGTGGCGGAAGGCCGCGTTGTGGCCGTGCGGTGTCTGGTGCGGCCCGGGGGCCGCCTGGAAGCGGTCGCCATCCCCGAGGATGTGGTGGCCCGGCTCACCCCTGTCTGACACCCGCCATGCTCGAGGTCGATCGCATCTCGAAGTCGTTCCCCGTGCCCGCCGGAACGCTGCGCGTGCTTGAAGACGTGTCGTTCACGCTCGCGCCGGGCAGTCGCATGGCGATCATGGGGCCGAGCGGTTCGGGCAAGAGCACGCTGCTGTCGATCCTCGGCGGGCTCGAGTCACCGACCAGCGGCGCGGTGCGGCTCGACGGCGCGGATCCCGGCGCGATGACCGCGAATGAACGGGCCGCCTACCGGAACCGACGGATTGGGTTCGTCTTTCAGGAGCACCACCTGCTGGCCGGCTGCACCGCGGTCGACAATGTCGTGCTGCCGGCGCTCGCCAGCGGCAGCGTGCATCGCGACATCGAGGTGCGGGCCCGGCGGCTGCTCGACCGTGTCGGCCTCGGCGATCGCCTCGGCTCGCTGCCTGCGGAACTCTCCGGCGGCGAGCGGCAGCGGGTGGCTGTGGCGCGGGCGCTCGTCTTGTCGCCACGGATGATCCTCGCCGACGAGCCGACCGGCCAACTCGACGCCCACGCTGCCTCGATGGTGACCGAACTGCTCGTCGATCTGGCGGCGGAGTCGGGTGGCATGCTGGTCGTCGTCACCCATGCAGAAGCTGTGGCATCGCGCGTGGGAACCGTTCGTCATCTCATCGATGGGCGGCTCGTGCCATGACCGCTGACGGCCCTTCCCGTCGCGCCGACATGCCGCCGGTGAGGAGCCTCGTCGGGTTGACCCTGCGACTGATGCGGCAATGGTGGCCGCACCTGCTGGCTCTGGCCGCAGCCTGCGGGATCGTGGCCGCGACCATAGCCGGGGCGCTGGGCGTGGGGGACTCGCTCACGCAGGGGCTGCGGCGGCTGGCACTGGCCCGCCTCGGCGGCATCCAGGCTGCGGTGCTCTTCGATGGACTCGTTCGCGCTGAACTCGCGAGCGAGACCACGAACCGCCTGCGAACGCAGACAGCCACCGCGAATGCAGGTGCCTCCGATCGGCTCGTGCCGACGATCGTGCCAGCGATCGTGCCAGCGATCGTGCCAGCGATCGTGCCAGCGATCGTGCCAGCGATCGTGATGGAGGTGTCGCTCGAGAGAGCCACCGCTGGCAATCGTGTCGGCAGGACCGCGCGGGCAACGCTGTTGGCCTGCGACGATCTCGAGCCGCTCGCGTTCGTTCCGGCGACGGAAGTTCCGGCCGCAGACACCGTGGCGATCAACCGCGTGCTCGCCGAGAGCCTCGGAGCACGGCCTGGAGATCCGGTCGTGCTCCGCATCACGAAGCTGGGCGACGTGCCCGCCGACAGTCCGCTCGGCCGTCGCACTGCCGACTCGTGGAGCAGGCGGCTGCGGGTGGCGGAGGTGCTGCCGGCCGAAGGACTCGGAGCGTTTTCGTTGCGGCCAACGCAGGTGACCGGCGGGCTGGCCGTCACGTCGCTCGCCACCGCGCAGGCGATTCTGCGGCGGGATTCGCCTTCTGCCAACGTGCTGCTCTCCGCGCGTGATCCAGACCATGCTGCCGACGCATTGCAGACGGCGGTAAGACCGTCCCTTGATGACCTTGGACTCATCTGCGACGCGCCGGCCGGCAGCGGGGCCTGGCGACTGAGCTCGCGTCGGCTTCTGCTTCCGCCCGCGGCGGACCGCGCAGCGGAGCGGGTGCTCGGGCCGCTGGGTGGCCGCCCCACGCTCGTCTTCCTGGCCAATGCGATGACGCCGCTGGTGGAGGGCAAACCCGCCGCGGCGAGCATCCCGTATTCGACTGTCGTGGGGATCGACAGCACGAGCCTGCCAAGCGGCGATCTCGTCGACGAGCAGGGAAACCTCCTGGCACTGCCGGGCCCCGAAGAGATCGTGATCGACCGCTGGATGGCCGACGACCTTGCTCGTCAGGGCGTGCCGGTGGCGGTGGGCGATTCGATCATGCTGCAGTATTTTCGGCCGGAGACGCTCCACGGCAGGGTGGAGGAGGCGACCTGCCCGCTGAAGGTGAGCGGTATCGCAGCGATGCGCGGGGCCGCCGTCGCGCGGGATCTCGTGCCCGAGGTCGAAGGCATCACCGACGAGGCCTCGATCGCCGACTGGGATCCCCCCTTCCCCTTCGACCGCAGCCGCGTGCGCACGGTGCCGCCACACGACGAGGACGATCGCTACTGGAAGCTGCACGGCGCGACGCCGAAGGCATTTGTCTCGCTTGATCTCGCGCGGCGGCTGGCAGGCAGCCGGTTCGGCGCCACGACGGCATGGCACGTGCCCGAGCAGCGGGTGCAGACGGCCGCCGCGACACGTGCCGCCTTGGCGGACGCGATCCCGGCTGACGGCATGGGGATGAAGGTGGTGCCGCTGCGGAAGCAGGCAGAGGCGGCGGCGCGGGGATCGACGCCCTTCGGCGGCCTGTTTCTCGCGCTGTCGAGCTTCGTCGTGGCCTCGGGGCTTCTGCTTGAATGGCTGCTCTTCTCGCTGCTGGTGGCCGCCCGCCGGCGTGATGTCGGCATCCTCTCGGCTGTCGGCTGGCCGGCCGCCCGGGTGGCCCGGCTGCTCGTGCTCGTGGCGGGCTTGGCAGCGGTCGGTGGCGTGGTGGTCGGTTCGCTGCTGGGGCCGCTCTGGGCGCGGCTGCTGCTCGACTGGCTGGCCCAGGCATGGAACACCGGCGTCGCGGCCGGTTCGATCGCGGTGTTTGCGAGAGGGACGCAGGCCTTTGACGGCTCGGTGGTCGTGTCGCTCGTGCCGGCGGCGATCGGCGCTGCTGCCGTGTCGCTCGTCGCGGTGGCGCTGGCGGCCTGGCGGGCCGCGCGGCTGCCACCACTCGTGCTCCTGAAGTCGGGCGGTGGCGATCCGATCACCGTGCGTGGGCGGGCCGGGCCGATCGTCATGGGTCTGGCCGCGGTGGGCCCGACGGTGGCCGTCGCGCTGGCGTGGTGGGCGCGTCGCGCCGATCCGCAGGCGGCCGTGGGACTGTTCTTTGCCGCCGGATTTGCGGCGTTGGCAGGATTGCTGGCCGTCGTCAGGCTGCTGCTGGGCCGGCCCGCGACCGGCAGCCGTCGGCCGCTCCGCACGCTTCCGGATCTGGCATGGCGCGGGCTCACGCACGGACGGTCGCGGGCGTTTTCGGTGGCGGCGATCGTGGCCTGCGCCGAATTTCTGATCGTGGCCGTCTCATCGTTTGC
>JBIIOL010000466.1:0-3411 GCA_044336965.1 Pirellulales bacterium
TCGTCCACGAACTGGCCCACGTCCGCCGTCAGGACGCCCTCATGAACCTCCTCCAGGCCTGCATCGACGTCCTCTTCTTCCACCATCCCGCCGCCTGGTGGATCTCTGGCACAGTCCGCGCCGAGCGTGAGCACTGCGCCGACGATCTGGCCGTGCGCGTCCTCGAAGCCGGCCACGCCGGCTCCCGGCTCTCCTACGCCAAGGCGCTCCTTGCGCTCGAGGAACGCCGCCAGGCCCACGCGCTGGCGCTCGCCGCCAACGGCGGCAGCCTGCTCGACCGCATCCGCCGGCTGGCGGGCGTCGAGGAGCAGCCCGCCTCGCCCGTCCGCCCGCTGGCCGCGGCGGCCATGGCGAGCCTGCTTGTGGCCGTGCTCATCATGGTGGCCGCACCGATTCGCGAAGCCCGGGCCGACGAGTTGCCGAAGGACACGAACCAGATCGAGAGCCTCACGGTCGAGCAGGCGAGGAAGCTCGTGGAGGAGGCGAGCGGCAGGACCGTCGGCGTCACGGATCACAGAGAGCCGTTCGAGTGCGAAGGGGGGCCGGGCGCAATACCGCAGCAGATGCTCGAGCGACTGAAAATAGCTCGGCACGTCGCGGTCGAGGAGGGTGATGCGGACACTCGCGTCGATCGAAAACCCGCTGTTCTCCCAGGCGAGCATGTCGGCGGCGGCCGCGGCGTCGAGCAGCCGCTGCATGCGGAACCACCGGATCACGCGGCGGCGGACCCGTTCGGTGAGCGCGGCGAGGTCGCCCTGGGTGAGCGGCCTCGTCGGCAGGAACGCCGGCGGCCCATCGAGGCCGTGCGGTCCTGGCAGGAAGACGCCGTCGGTGACACCTGCGTGCAGATGGGCGTGGCGGTTGAGCCCCGAGCCGAAGCGGTGGAGGAAGGAGACGGCGCCGAGCCGGGGGCGGGGGGCCGGCGGCGTGGCCTGCTGCGCGCAGCGGAGGCGCTCAAGACAGAGCAGCGTCTCGATCTCATCCAGCAAAATCCTCGTCACGGCCGCGACGGCCTTGGGGCGGTCGGCGAGGAAGCCCCGCAACCGCTTCGGCACTGAAATCACCCACTGCCGCACGGGCACCGGCGGGAGGACGTGGCCCCAAACCGCTTGCACAGGTGTTTCGTGGGCGTCTCCCAGACGAGTTCGTAGAGTTCCTGGCGAGCGACTTCGATCGTACTCATTGTTGCTTGCCGAAGTGGCCCTCCGAAGGGGGTCAACCAATTTGCGAGGCGTGGCTGGAACGGCCTTTCTTCATCGATCGGCCGGGCTTGGCTGCAACAAACCTCACCGACTAATCTACCGGCCAGACCAGTGCCGGCCCGGGGCCGGTATTGCCGGGCCGATGACAAAGACTTGGGTAGCCGCCATGCCGCGAAGCCATGACGCATGTGAAGCCTCTGGGCTGAGGCTGCTATCGCGGCAGCGGCATCTGCTTGCGCTCCTGCATGCGTTGGGCGAAGGCGTGCCGAAGCTTGATTTTCAGAAGTTTCTTTTCCTGTACTCGCAGACCCGCGGCGACAACGCTCCCTACGAGTTCGTTCCGTATCGGTTCGGGGCGTTTTCCTTCACCTCGTACGCCGATCGGCGCAAGCTCACGGATCGCGGAGTTCTGGCGGACGAGGACACGTGGCGATTGACCCCCTTGGGACGGCGACTCGCTGCCACGATCGACATTCCGGAGGTGGGTGATTTCGTCGAGTCGCATCGACACCTTCGCGGCGACGAGCTTGTTGCGGAGTCGTATCGTCGATTCCCGTACTTTGCCTCACGAAGCGAGATCGCTGCGAAGGTGCTTGGTCAGGATATGGCCGCACGGCGCCGCATCACTGCAGCCATGCCACGGCCCAACGGCGCCCCGCTTATGACGATCGGCTACGAGGGGCGGTCGCTGGAGAGTTACATCAACGTCTTGCTGATGCACAGCGTGAACGTGCTCTGTGATGTCCGGCGCAACCCGATCAGCCGCAAGTACGGCTTTTCGAAACGAACGCTCTCCACTGCGTGCGAGGGCGTCGGCATCCGTTACGCTCACCTTCCAGAGCTTGGCATCGTCGGCGATCGTCGCCAGACGTTGGACACGCAGGCAGATTACGACCGACTATTTGAGGAGTACGAACAGAAAGATCTGCCTCGCCAGGCCGAGGCCGTTGAATCGATTCACTGCATGCTCGAGTCGGGCGAACGTGTCGCCCTAACGTGTTACGAGCAGCTACCACACCAATGCCACCGGCACTGTGTCGCGGAGGCAGTCGAGCGATGTGGGAAGAAGCCGCTGACGGCCGTCCATCTTTGATGAGCCATGGAAAAGCAGCGGATTCTCATCACCGTCAAGACGTATCCCCAGCTCTCGGCGAAGTACGGCGAAACGGTCTGCACCGCCGGGCTCCGCGAGGATGGGTCATGGATTCGTCTGTATCCGGTTCCATTTCGGCGGCTGGAGGAGGGACGACAACTCGTGGCGTCAGACGTTCGAGGTGGTGCGAAAAGTGCCGTGGAAGTTCTCATATCGCTTCGAAGATGCGGATGGTCGAGAGAGCACGCTGCAAGTGCTCGACTGGGAAGCCGGAGCGCTGTATTGGAACTGCGTTCGTAGCAGTGAGGGAGATGAGTCAGCGGCACTTCGAAAGGTGCGGCAGAAGTATTTCGACGACTTCATGAAGACCAATCTGCACTTCTTCCTCGGGACGATTGCTTCGTTTCACAGCTTTGCCCCGAATCCGTGGGTTATCGTGGGAGCTTTCCCGGTGCCGCACGAGTCGCAGCGGGATCTTTTCTGACGCGCCGGCAGCAATAACTGCAGGGCGCGCCAGGCTCCGGGATCACACGCCCGTTATCAAGTGACCGACCCATCGTGTTGAAGAGGGGTGTCGAGGCTGGTGATCGCGGCAACGATATTTCTGCGATCGACAGAGAAGGATAGCCCGGCCAATGGCACTTCGGCAGCGAGCACCGAGCTGATGAGCGGCTCGTGAGCCGGTTGCTCCCGCCGCCCGTGGCCTGTCTCGGCCCGGAAAGCGGCTTCCTGGATCGGCCGCCTTCACCCCTGAAGTGGCTTTTTCCAATGTCGGCGCAGAGTCTCTCCGCGTCCGGCCGCCTCGCGGCTTCGTGGTGCCCTCCGTCCGGCGGCGGTCAGAGGCTGTGGATGTCGATCGCGGGCAGCTCGTCGGGTGACGATTGAAAGACGTCGCGGTCGTCATGCACCTGCACGAGCTCGCCCCAGTCGGTGGGCGGCCCGCGGGCCGGCGTGAGCGGCGTCGGTGCTGCTTTACGCTGGCGAAGCCATCCTGCTCGCCGAGGCATTCCTCAACCCCGTGAATCCGCGACGTGTTCCGCGCCGTTCGAGAATCGCCGGAAAAAATCTACGGATTGATCCGTTGACAACCGACGTATTACTTCGTAGGATACTCCG
>JBIIOL010000465.1:0-3411 GCA_044336965.1 Pirellulales bacterium
CACCACGCGACGGTTGTAGTCGATCGCCTCGGCCACCAGCAGGCCGGCCGTCTGCGCCATCCCCTCGACGATCAGCGAGTTGGGCATCAGCGCCGCGCCGGGGAAGTGGTCGTGCATGTGCTCCTCTGCCAGCGACACGTTCTTCACGGCCGTGGCATGCTTGCCCCGCACGAATTCATCGAAACGATCGATCCAAAACCAGCGCATGGATGTGTCCGGAGGAATGCCGCCCGCCGGCGCCTGCCGCAGGGGCCGAAAGTCGAGGCTCAGGCGCCGAGCTTGCTCTGCACGTAGCGCACCATGTCTTCCACGGTGAGCGTGTTGGCAAAGTTTTGCACGCTGGGGTTGGCTTCGAACTTCGACAGATCGGCGAACGGCATCCGCGCCTTCAGGGCGGCGATGCCGGCAGCGTTGACCTTGCCGTTGGCGACGTATTCGGTGCTGGAGAGAACGTCTTCCGGGAAGAGCTCGCCACGGGGGATCTTGATGCCGAACGCCTTCTCGAGGCGGAACACGATGTCGAGGAAGTCGATCGACTCCGCCCCGAGATCGCCCACCATCGTCGCCGACGGGGAGACTTCATCGTCATCGACACCGAGAGCGTCGACGAGGGCAGACTTGACCTTTTCGAAAATTTCATCGCGGGACGGCATCGACTTGTCACCTTGCAAACGGGGATGGGAAACGGGGATTGGGACCGATGAACCTAGGAAGGTTGTAATGTCGGCCCGCCAACATGGAAACCCGAAACCCGATTCCCCACCGCCATTCGACCTGAAAAACCAGCAAAAACGCCCGCGCCAGGGCGGTTTTAGCGGGCCAAGGCGGGCGTGCCGACGGCGGGCAGGGAGGCCGCGGGCGCCGTTTGGGCGCCATAGACCATGTGGCGTTGGGCTCCGCCCGCCCGGCCAGCCGGGTGCAGGATCGCCCAGAGCTTCCGCATCTCGGCCCGCACCCGGGCGTCGACGGCATCGCCATACGGCTGCCGGTCGGCCATGTTGTAGCGCTCGAGCACGAGGCGGGCGGTCAGGCTCGTCCGCTCACCCGATGCGCTCGAGACGGTGCCGCTGGCCTTCACCTTCGTGGTGGTCTCGTCTTGGGAGAGCACTTCGGCGGTGACGGTGAGCACCCGGCCCGGCTCCACGAAATCACCATATTTCACGTTTTTCGCCGACCGCAGCACGACGATGCTGTGGGCGAAGTCTTCGCCGAGGCGAATCGTCCAGGCGGCGGCCTGCGTCATCGCCTCGAGCATCAGCACGCCCGGCATCACGGGAAACCGCGGAAAGTGGTCGGCGAGATACTCTTCCGAAAGGGAGAGCGTCTTGATGGCGGTGATGCTTTTGCCTGGATCAACGGCGACGACACGGTCGAGCAGCGTGAAACGCATGAGACATCCGTTGCGAAGAGAGTAACGTGCTGGCCGGTGGTCCGAAGGGTGCTGCCACGAGGCACCGCCCGGGTGTGTCCACCTGTCCTCGCCGCGGCGAGTCCGTGCACGTGACCCGCAGTATAGGGATTCCTCCCCCGTCCACAACCGCCGCAAGCCCGCCACGTGGCGAAAATCGGCCGCCTGAAAACCCAGCCGCCGCCACGATCGTCAGAACCCCGCAGGCTTCTCAAAAAACGGCCGCTTGCCTGTCGCCGCCGTGCCCGCGAACGATTTCCCCGCGTTCCATTTTTTCACAAGTTTCATTTTCCCCGCGTTCCATCTCTCCCGCGCTCCAGGGAAGGCGCCCGAAAAGCAGCAGCTACTTTTTTCAGGAGCCTGTCATGCCTACCTCGTATCGTGCGGGTTTCCCGCCCTCGTTCGAAATCTCCCCCTCGCTTCAGGAACTGCGTGACGAGTTTGATCGTCTCTGGGGCACCGTCGCCGCCGCGCCGCCGCTGCACGGTTGGGGCGTGCGGCCGGGCAGCGGTAACTTCCCGGCCGTCAACGTGCGCGAGACCGACGAAGCCTTGATCGTGGAGGCGGAACTGCCCGGCCTCGACGTCGGCGATGTCGAGATCTCCGTGGCTGGCGACGAACTCCTCCTCAAAGGCGCGCGGCCGGAATGCGCGGCGGGAAAGCAGCCCGGTGGCTCCGGCAACGGCGAGTCGCAAGGGAAGGAATGCGTCACCTGGCATCGGCGCGAGCGCGGCAGCGGCGCGTTCGAGCGACGGATCACGCTGCCCGTTCCGGTCGATGCCTCCCGCGTGGACGCCCGGCTCACCAGCGGCGTGCTCACGGTCACCTGCCCCAAGGCGCCGGAGGCCCAGCCCCACAAGGTGCAGGTCCGCCCCGCCTGATCCATCACCCACCCAACCATTCCCATTCCCAGCGAGGAGACATTCCATGGTCAGCACCACGGTCACGAAAGCGGAACCTGCGGCACCGCCCCAGCAGCCGAGCCTCACCTATCAGCCGAACGTCGACATCTGCGACCGCGGCGCGGAGGTGCTGCTCGTGGCGGACATCCCCGGCGCCCGCGCCGACGGCATCGACGTCTCGTTCGAGGACGGCGTGCTCTCGGTGCACGCGGCGGTCCCGGCGCGGGAACTGCCCGGCCGGATCGTCCATCAGGAGTATGGCATCGGCGACTACCGGCGGACCTTCCGGCTCGGCGAAGAATTCGACGCCTCGCAGATCACGGCCGACTTTCGTCGCGGCGTGCTCACGATCCACGTGCCGCGGCTGGCGGCGGTGAGGCCGCGGAAGGTCGAGGTCCGTAGCGGCTCGTGATTGTTTCCCATCCCCGTTCCCATTGAGTCCCTGAGAAGGAGAGATCCATGAGTCTGATTCCTTTTCGCACGAAGCGGACCAGCGGCATGGACACCGGCAGCCTGATGAGCCTGGCCGATTTCCGCAACGAGATGAACCGTCTCTTCGAGGGCTTCATGAGCCGCACCTCGACGCTCGCGCCTTCGTGGTTCGAGTCGATCGAGCCCGGCCAGTGGATCCCGTCGATCGATCTCTCGGAGACCGACGCGAAGATTCGCGTGCGGGCCGAGCTGCCCGGCATCGATCCGAAGGACGTCGACGTGAGCGTGTCGGGCGACCGGCTCGTGATCGCCGGCGAGAAGAAGTCTTCGACGCAGGAATCGGGCGAGGGCTGGTCGCACTGCGAAAGCCGCTACGGCGCCTTCAGCCGCGCGATCCCGCTCCCGGAACCGGTCGATCCGGCGAAGGTCACGGCCCGGTACGACAAGGGCGTGCTGATGGTCGAACTCACGAAGTCCCCCTCGGCCGCCTCGCGGAAGGTGCCCGTGCTGACGTAGGCAACCCGTAGACCGCTTGTTCCAAGGTAGACCGCTTGTTCCAAGGTAGACCGCTTGTTCCAAGGTAGACCGCTTGTTCCAAGGTAGACCGCTTGTTCCAAGGTAGACCGCTTGTTCCAAGGTAGACCGCTTGTTCCAAGGTAGACCGCTTGT
>JBIIOL010000048.1:0-11678 GCA_044336965.1 Pirellulales bacterium
CGACGAGCATCCCTTTCAGCCCGATCCGTCGCTCGACGATGTGCGTCGACTCGATGTGTGGGCCAGGCAGGAGGTCGTGAAGTGGGCATGTGTGTGATGGCGGTGGCGTGCTTTGCCGCAGGAACGGGGTTTGAGTGGATCATCCAGCCGTCGAGCTGGTGGGTGATCCTGCAGGTGGCCCTCGGCCTGGGGTTCGTGATCTTCGTGCACGAGCTGGGCCACTTTCTGGTGGCGAAGGCCTGCGGCGTGAAGTGCGAAAAGTTTTTCCTCGGCTTCGACGTGGGCGGAATGAAGCTGGCGAGCTTCAAGTGGGGCGAGACGGAATACGGCATCGGCGCCCTCCCGCTGGGTGGCTACGTGAAGATGCTCGGCCAAGACGACAATCCAGCCGCCGCCGCCGAGGAGGCCCATCGTGCGCGGGCGGCGATGGAGTCGGGCGATCTGCCACCGGAGCCGACCTCGGGCCCCCATCCCGCCTGGGATCCGCGGAGCTATCCCGCCCAGAGCGTGCCCGAGCGGATGGCGATCATCTCCGCGGGCGTGATCATGAACGTGATCTTCGCGGTGCTGATGGCGTCGTGGGCGTTGGGGCTGGGCGTGCGCGAGATGACCTGCGAACTCTCGAGCGTGCGGCCTGGCGGCGCGGCATGGCGTTCCGGTCTGCGGACGGGTGACCACATCACGGCGATCGGCGGTCGCCAGAACCCGATCTTCACCGATCTGCGCAACGGCGTGACACTCGGCGACGTGGCCAAGGGAGTGCAGTTCACGATCCATCGGCCGGCCGACGACTCGACGCGGACCGTCACGCTCCATCCCGACACCGATCTGGGCGTGCCCACCGTCGGTGTGACGAGTCCGTTCTCCGTGACGCTGCCGGCCGATCTGGCTGACGGTCTGCCGGGTGCTGCGGGCAAGGCCGTGCCGCCGCTGGAGGCGGGTGACACGATCCGTGGCGTGGACGGCACACCGGTGAAGACCTATGCCGAACTGATCACGGGGCTCTCGCGGCAGCCCTACAAGGCGGCGCAGCTGTCGGTGGAGCGGCGGGGCAAGCCGGAAAAGGCAGGCCAGGCGGCCGAGAAGGTGATGATCACGGTGCCGCCGCAGGCGGTGCGGACGACGGGACTCGTGATGACCGCCGGCCCAATCAAGGCGGTGCAGGACGACTCCCCTGCTGCGGCCGCAGGACTCAAGCCGGGCGACCTGATCACAGCGATCGACGGCGAACCGTTGGGTGATCCGCTGGCGCTCGACCAGCGGCTGCGTGGGATGACCGGCAGGAAAGTAAAGCTCGCACTCGACCGTGCCGGCACGGCGATCGATGTGGAGGTGGAGCCCCGCGCGGTGACGTGGATCGAGGATCCGCGGTGGCCGTCGAGCCCGGTCTCACTTCCCGCGATCGGCGCGGCGATCGGTGTCGATGCGACCGTGGCGGCGGTCGAGGTTGGGAGTCCGGCTGCGGAGGCCGGAATCCTGCCGGGCGAGCGGGTGGTCCGTGTGGCGTTCATCGAGCCTGGCAAGAAGGAGCCGGCGGCCGAGGCTGGGCTCGAGCTGTCGGCGAAGTCGCCGAGCTGGCCCTATGTGGCCTCGGTGCTCCAGCAGGTTCGCGAGGGGACGAAGGTCTCGCTCGAGGTGGAGCCGGCGGCCGACGGCAGCGGCACGCGGCGGACGGTGGAACTCTCCACCAGGGATGCGGACGACCAGTTCGTGGTTGACCGTGGACTGGTGTTCGAGCCGGTGTATGAGATCGTGCGGGCGGGTTCGTTCTTCGACGCGCTCTCGCGGGGCGGTCGCAAGGCCTTCGAAAACCTGTCGCTCGTCTACCGCTTTTTGCACAAGCTCACGAGCAACCAGATCAGTCCCCGCCTACTCGGGGGGCCAATCGAGATCGCCAAGCAGGCGGGCAAGTCGGCGGAGGAGGGATTCAGTCATTTCCTGCTGTTTCTGACGATGCTCAGCGCGAACCTGGCGGTGGTGAATTTTCTGCCCATCCCCGTTTTGGACGGCGGGCATATGGTTTTCTTGGTGTATGAATGGATCCGCGGCAAGCCGCCGAGCGAGAAGGTGGTGGCTGTGCTCTCCTACCTGGGACTGGCCCTGATCCTGAGCTTGATGATGTTCGTCTTCGGGCTCGATCTGGGATTGATCCCACGGCGGTAGCCTCCCTGGAACGCATATGACTTCGTTGGGCGATGCCCTGCTGGTGGAAGCAAACACCGGCGCGGTGTTTCCGCCGGCGGGTGTGGGTGTGGTCGTGTTCGATGTGGTGGGCACCCTCGTGGAGCCGAGCCCGTCGGTGGCGGTGGCCTATCAGCAGGCGGCGGCTCGGCATGGCCTGACGGTTGACACGAGCATCATCCAGCAGCGGTTCAGGGCGGCTTGGCGGCGTCAGGAGGGGATCGATGCGGCGGCGGTGCCGGCGTTTGCCACCAGCCGCGCACGCGAGGCCGAGCGTTGGAGGGCCATCGTGGACGACGTCTTCGAGGAGGCGGCGCCGGCGTCCAAGATCTTCACCGAGCTCTGGGAGCACTTCGGCCGGGTCGAAGCGTGGCGGCCCCTGGCCCACGGCAGCGACCTCGTGCGGCTTGCGGTCGATGCCGGGGTGACGGTCGCGCTGGCGAGTAACTTCGACGAGCGGCTGTTGGCGATCGCGGAGCGGCTGGAGCCGTTGTCGTGGGTGCCGCACGTCTTTGCGTCGTCTGAGATCGGCTGGCGGAAGCCGGCCCCGGAGTTTTTTCGCTGGGTCGAGCAGCGGCTCGGCTGCGGGCCGGCGGAGGTGCTGCTCGTGGGGGACGATCCCGAACTCGATGTCGCTGCCGCCCGCCGGGCGGGCTGGCGGTCTCTGGGCGTTGCAGGCCACTGACGGGGACGCTGGCACGCATCATGATGCCTCGCAATCATGGTGCGATGATGCCCTCATGCGTACGACCATTACCGTGGATGACGACGTTGAGCAGTTGCTCCGTTTGGGATGCAGCAGAGTGGTCAGAGCCTGAAAACCACGCTCAACCAGGCGGTGCGACGTGGCTTGGCCGGAACGATCGCCGCCGCGGCACAGCCGCCATTTCGGGTCGAGTCGCAGCCCATGGGCCTGCACGAGCTCGCCCCAGTCGGTGGGCGGGACCCGCGCGGGCGCAAAGATTTTTCACCCAGGCGCCGGCCAGCTGTCGATGACCAGCTCGACGCGATTCGGGCGATCGTGCTCCGGGTAGCCGTTCATGACGTGGCGGAGGAAGCGATCGGCGATGCCCTCGCGATTTTCCCGTTCGATGAGGCCTTCGAGAAAAGAGTGGCGGCGCGATCCCATCCGCGACATCACTCCCCAGGGATGCTCGACGCGCTAGTCGTCGAAATGCGCGGTGAGGCGGATGAGCGATCGCTGGTGATCGGGATGCGTGTACATTTCCCAGTCTTGGATCTGGCCGGTGAGCCGCGGGTATCAGGAGTACCTGGGATAGAGAGGAGCGATGAAAGGCGACCAGAGTGGCAAAAAGGGGACGCAGCTCATTCCGACGCTCCGACGTCGCCGCCGCCGGGCGGGCCGGCTGGCGATCGCTGGGTGTTGCGCGCGGTTGAAAGCACGCGTAACTCACGGCGTTTGATCGTCCGGATTGTGGCGGCCGAGGGTGACCACGACGTATGTTCCCTTTTCCTTCATGACGGTGACGAAGAATGCGAACGTTTCGGCGGATTCGGCGTGGCCGATCACGTCCCAGCCGCGGTTGCCCGTTTCGTCGGTCACCTGCAATTGGAATTCAGGCCAGCGTACCGTCGCGGCCTTGAATCGCGGCACCACATACTTGCGATAGCTTTCCTCGACCTGTTGTCTGCCGGAGTTACGGATCGTCTGCGGGCTGGTCAGTGCCATCATGCGATCGACGTTCCCGGCCTGCGCATGCTTCACAAATTCCTGGGCTGTGGAGACGGAGTGCTGCCGCTCCGTGCCGCCCAATGGAGGAGGGACCTGGTCGGCCGGTAGGGGTTTGACTTCACCCTGATCGTTCTTGTGGACCAAGATGGACCATGTCACGCCGTCGGAGCCTTCCTCTTGGAACCGAATGTCGATTGCGGCGGACTTCGTGCCTTCGCAAACCACCCATTTCTCTTTCCAGACCCGTGCGCCCGGCTGGCCCTTGGGCAGTTGCACCAAGTAACGCTGGACCTTTTCGATCGGCTTGATGCCGATGGCGCCGGCTGTGGCGGTTAAGCCCATCATGGTGTCGGCGATCAGCTGCGGGTTGGCGAGTGTGCCCGGCTGGATGACACCGGCAGGGAGGTCCTCGGCGGGTTCCGTTTCAGCCCGGGCTGGCCCGCTCAGCGCCAACAGGAGAGCGAGCGGCAGGGCCCAGAACAAAACAAGGGGAAGGTATTTCATGTCGACGTTCACTCCCGGGTGTCAGGGATTCTGCTGAAGTACGCGACGGTTGGCTGCCTGCTCGGCGTGTTCCATGACGCGGATCGCTCTTCCGATCTGGGAGCCCGGCCGGTGAACGGTCGTCGTCGCGGCATTTGCCGGCCATGATGAGCTTCCGGTGGACTGGCGGCACCAAGAGCGTCCCGTCTGCAATCCGACGCGGGATCGTCCTAGGATTCGCGCACGCCCCCATCGGGGGAGCATCCATCACGGCCCGACGGGCTGTCAAGGGGCGAGGTGATGGATGGCTGTGTCCGCGGTCCGGTACCAGGAGATCCCGCGTTTCTTCCCTACCGGAATGCCACTCATGTTCCGAATCGTCCTGCTGTCGCTGGTGATGACGGTCCTCTGCTCTCCGCGATCGCCTGGTGGCGAAAGCGGCCGGCAGGAGGACGATGGCCGGATCATCTTTACCGCGACGGTTGACCGCATCGTTGGCGATGAGACGAACCAGTGCAGTTGGGACTACAAGCCCACCCGGTGGGGCATGTACGAGGTGTCGCTGACCTATGCCAACACCGGGCCGGCCGGATCCGAGGTGGAGGTCGCGTGTGACGCGGCGAAGGTCGTGGGCACACTCGCCACGACGGGCAGCGTCGATCGTGATGCCAAGCTGTCGCTCGGACGGCTGTACGTGGCAGACACGAAACCACGCACGCTCACGGTGCGATACTCGCGTCAGGTGGACGGGGCAGTCATGGTGAAGACAGTGACGCTCTCACCCGCGTGCGAGGGCAAGCCGCCGACCCAGGCGGATGACGGCGTCGTCACGCTCCACGGCCGAGACGCCACCGTGCAGGGAACGGTACTGCGGTACGAGCCGGCCGAGAAGAAGCAGACACTCGGCTTCTGGACCCGGCCCACCGATGCCGCCGTCTGGTCGTTCACGGTCACGCAGGCAGGCACGTTCGACGTGGAGGTGCTGCAGGGCTGCGGTCCGGGTCAGGGGGGCAGCGTCATGACGGTCGCCGTCGATGCCGGGCAACAGGCGGCGGCCGAGCCGCTCGAGTTCACTGTTGAGGCCACGGGCGGCTTTCAGGACTTTCGGCCTCGCATGATCGGCAGCGTCGGCTCGCTCGCAGCCGGGCAGCACACGCTGCGGATCATGCCGAAGCAGATCGCCAAGCAGGCCGCCTGCGACATCCGGCAGGTCAGGCTCGTGCCGGTGACTCCCGCACCGTGATGATGAGCAGCCTCCAGGCCGCCAAGGCGAGCAGCGATGTCTTCGCAACGGACAACGAGGGCCGCGGTGTTCACGTCCGCTCGGCGCCGGTGTCGAGCACCGCCATGAAGGCCTTCTGCGGGATGTCGACGCTTCCGACGCTCTTCATCCGCTTCTTGCCCTCCTTCTGCTTGGCCCACAGCTTCTTCTTGCGGGAAATGTCGCCGCCGTAGCACTTGGCGGTGACGTTCTTGCGCATCGCCGAGATCGTCTCCCGCGCGATCACCTTCGTGCCAATCGCCGCCTGCAGCGCCACCTCGAACATGTGGCGGTCGATCTCGCCCCGGAGCTTCTTCACGATCGCCCGACCGCGGCGGTCGGCGTCGCGTCGGTCGCAGATGATCGACAGCGCGTCGACCTTCTTGCCACCGACGAGGATGTCGAGCCGGACGAGGTCGGCGGGGAAATAACCCACCAGTTCGTAGTCCATCGTGCCGTAGCCGCGGGTCACGCTCTTGAGCTTGTCATGCATGTCGTAGATCACCTCGGCCAGCGGCAGATCGAAGGTGAGCATGGCCCGCGTGGGCGAGAGATATTCGGTCTTGAGATACACGCCGCGACGGTCGGTGCACAGCTGCATGATCGGGCCGATGTGCTCGACGGGCGTGAGGAAGTTCGTCCGCACGATCGGCTGGCGAAACTCCTCGATCTCGCCCGTGTCGGGCACGTCCTGCGGGTTGCGGATGTTGATCGTCTCGCCGTCGGTCTTCAGGATCTGGTAGGTGACGTTGGGCGCCGTCTGCACGAGGTCGAGATCGGCCTCCTGCTCCAGCCGCTGTTGGATGATCTCCATGTGCAGGAGACCGAGGAAGCCGCAACGGAAGCCGAACCCGAGCGCCTCGCTCGATTCCGGCGAGAACTCGAACGACGGATCGTTGATCGCCAGCTTCTCCAGCGAATCGCGGAGTTCCTCGAAGTTCTCGCCCTCGGAGGGATAAAGTCCGCAGTAGACCATTCGCTGCGGCGGCTTGTAGCCGGGCATCGGTGCGGCGGCATGGTCGCCCGGGATCGTGACGGTGTCGCCGATGTGGACCTGCTTCACGTCCTTGATGTTGCAGACCAGGTAGCCCACCTGCCCGGCCGCGAGCTCCTCGCAGGCGCGCCTTTGTGGCACGAACTGACCGAGCTCCAGCACCTCGTGCGTGACCCCCGTCTCGAGGAAACGGATCTTCTGCCCCTTCTTCACCGTGCCGTCGATGAGACGGACATACGTGATCGCGCCACGGTAGCTGTCGTAGTGGCTGTCGAAGATCAGCGCTCGCAAGACTGCCTGTGGATCACCCGTGGGCGGCGGGATCCGCTCGACGATCGCGGCGAGCAGATCGTCGATGCCGATGCCCGTCTTGGCGCTTGCCTTGATGACCTCGGTGGGCTCGATCCCAAGGCTCTGCTCCATTTCGGTGAGCACTTCGTCGACCCGCGCGTGCACGAGATCGACCTTGTTGATCACCGGCACGATCGTGAGGTTTTGGTTGAGCGCCGCATAGGCATTGGCGACGGTCTGGGCCTCGACGCCCTGGAACGCATCGACCAGCAGCACCGCCCCTTCGCAGCACGCCAAACTTCTCGAGACTTCGTAGTGGAAGTCGACGTGACCCGGCGTGTCGATGAGGTTGAGCTCGTAGAGCTCACCCTTGTGGCGGCATTCCATGCGGACGGCGCGGGCCTTGATGGTGATGCCCCGCTGCCGCTCCAGTTCCATGTCGTCGAGCATCTGCTCCTTGAGTTGCCGCTTCTCGACGGTGCCGGTCCATTCGAGCAACCGGTCGGCGAGCGTGCTCTTGCCGTGGTCGATATGGGCGATGATGGAGAAGTTGCGGATGTGTTTGCAGTCGATGCTCATGCCGCGATTGTAGACGAGTTTCCGGCCCGATGAATGGAAAATACGGGCGGCGTCAGCGGGCCACGGCCCGGCGGGCCAATCCGGCGGCGCCGATCGAACCGGCGTCGCCTCCCAGGCTCGCGTAGCGGATGACCGTCTTTTCCGCGAGCAAGGGAAACGCGCGGGCTCGCACCTCCGCCCGCACCCGCTCGATGAAGGCCTTGCCGACGGGGGCGTTCTCGCCGCCGAAGGTCATCGCGCCGCCGATCAGCACCGCTTCCGGGTCGAGCGTGTGCATCAGCGTGACGATGCCGATCCCGAGCCAGCGGGCCGTCTCCAGGATGAGTTCGCTGGCGAGTGGATCACCGGCAGCCGCCTCCCGCGAGATCAGGATCGGTGTGAGTTCCTCGCCGGCGGCGACGGCCCTGGTGAGAGAACTGTCCGCGTTTCTGGGAATCGCCTCCCGCGCGCGTTCCTTGAGGGACGTGGCGCTGCAGTAGGCCTCGAGATCACCGCTGTGTCCAAACGGACATGTGCGTGCCGAGGCGGCGGTATCGACGATGATGTGGCCAAACTCGGAAGCATGGCTGTGAGCACCATCGATCGATGTGTTGCCGATGATGATGCCGCCGCCCACGCCCGTGCCGAGCGTCAGGAGGATCAGGCTCTCGTAGTCGCGTCCAGATCCGACCCAGAATTCTCCATAGGCTGCGGCGGTGGCGTCGTTGGCGTAGGTCACCGCGTGGCCGCAGTGCACCGCCACGCGATCGCGGATCGGGAAGTTGTCCCAGCCGGGCAGGTTGCCCGCCCGCAGGATCACGCCCGTCGTCAGATCCTGCGGACCCGGCGTGCCGAGACCGACGGTCGCGATGTCACTCGTGGCGACGCCGACCATGCTGGCGAGGGTGTGGACCATCCGGCCCATCCGCGCCGCCGTGTCCTCGGGGCCCCGCTCCGCGTGCGTCGGCTCGGTGTGGAAGGCGACCATGCGCCCGTCGTCGTCGACGAGGGCGGACTTGATGTTGGTGCCTCCGAGGTCGATGCCTGCAGCGAGCGGCAGGCGGGCCTCCGAGAGCGGCAGCAGGGAACGGCTGCTCATTTTGGTCGGGCTCAGTTGCCCTCCGGAAGACGGCTGACTTCCACCGTCGGCGTCGGTCCCGTGCAGGCCTTCATGAAGGCCACGAGGTCAGCCTTCTCCTCCGCGGAGAGCTTGAGCGGTCGGATCTTCGCGCTCAAATGCGGGTTGGGGTGGCCGCCCTTGTCATACCACTCCACCACTTCTTCCAACGTCGCCACAGAGCCGTCGTGCATGTAGGGAGCGGTCAGGGCGACGTTGCGGACGGTCGGCGTCTTGAAGGCACCGGTGTCGGCCGGATCCTTCGTGACGGCGAAGCGGCCCACGTCGGGCTCTGGCGACTCCATGCCGATGCCAATGTTGTGGTAGTTCTCATCGGCGAGATTCGCCCCCACGTGGCAGGCGGTGCAGTTGCCCTTCTCAGAGAAGAAGATCTCGCGACCGCGCTTCGCCTCGTCTGACATCGGCTGGGCCTCGACAGCCGCCTTCGCCGCGGCATACTTCGCCGCCAGATCGGGATCCTCGGCGATGTCGTCGGCATCGAGGGCCGCGAACGACTGAAACTGCTCTTGGTGGTCGTAGGGCGACGGCGCCGTGACCAAGACTCGCTCGAAGGCGGCGATCGCCTGACCGACGCGGTCGATCGTGAGTTCGCCGAAGATCTTCTCGAACTGCTTCTTGTAGACCGGCATCTCGCCGAGCCGCTTCACGACGCCCTCGTGAGTGAAGCCCATCTCGATCGGATTTTGGATCGGCCCGACGGCCTGTGCCTCCAGCGAGTCAGCCCGGCCGTCCCAGAACTGCGGGCCCGACAGGATGCGGTTGAACGACACGGGCGAGTTGCGGCCGCCCTTCTGGCCTCGGATGCCCACGCCGGTCTTCGTGTTGGCAGAATAGCCCTCGGTGGGGCTGTGGCAGCTGGCGCAGCTGACCGTCGAATCGGCCGAGAGCCGTGGGTCGAAATACAACTGGCGACCAAGTTCGATCTTCGCCCGCGTGAGGGGATTCTTTTCGAGG
Organism: Pirellulales bacterium; assembly: GCA_044336965.1. Classification (GTDB taxonomy): domain Bacteria; phylum Planctomycetota; class Planctomycetia; order Pirellulales; family UBA1268; genus CAMCQY01. The sequence goes on from JBIIOL010000048.1 coordinate 9,554, forward strand.
CCCACCCGGTCGATCTGGGCGGCACCCTGCGAGAGTCCCAGCGGCAGCACCGGCTCCAGCTCCAACGCGTTCTTCGGGTCGACCAGCCACTGGTCGATCTGCTCGAGCGTGATCGGTCCGCTGCCCGGCACGCCGGCCGTCAGCGAGGGATCGCCCAGCATGACGCGTTCCCTGCGCGATACAGGGGCGGCTGGAGTGGCGATCGTCTCGTCCTTTTTCTCTACTGCCGCCTGCTGCGGCTTCTCCATCACCGGCTGCTTGTCCGCCGCCGCCGGCGCGGCCTCTTCCTTGCCTTCGATCGTCTTGCCGGCCTCCGCGATCGCGAGATCGGCGGCGGCCGTCGCCGCGTCGACGGTCTTCTTGGCCTTGGCAGCTTCCTCGTCGATCGCCCCGGCCTTGGCGACGTTCGGTGGCTGGTTGGCAGAGGGGATGCTTTCGATGGTTTCGATTTCGACGACCTCGCCCTTCGAACCACTCCGGCCGGAGGGCGCACAGCCCACGAGGCTGACGACGGACATGGCGAGTACCAGCGCAACGCGAACGGTACTCTGGGCGAGGAAGTGGGAACGGTGGCGTGTCACAGCTCAGCTCCTTGGGCTATCACGGTGCTCGGGCAAGGTCCGTGGGGACCATAAATTGGCATGCCGATTCGGCAGTACCTTCTATAATAGTGCGACTTGGGCGTTGAAAGTGTAGCAGCCGGACAGCCGCAGGGTATGTGGCCCCGTGCCCCTTGGCAGAATTCTGCCGGGGCGTCCGTTCCGCCGGTGCTTACCAATTGGGGGCTGGGCGGCACAAAAGGCTGTCCTTCCGACCCGAAGTTCCTGCTTCCGCCCTGCATAACAGGGCGGGTGGTGTTCGCACATCTCGGCCGCCGGGAGGAGTCTCTCCGCGATCTGCGCGAGGCCAAGCGTCTTGATCAGAAGCGGGCCGCCGGCGTGGATGAGATCATTGCTCGTTTTGGTTTCGAGCCGTAGTCATCCAGCGGTGCGATGGAACGCGGAAGGTGGCGAGCATCTTCAAGCCAGTCAGACGATGTCGTCGGTGGCCAGCCACTCCAGTTCTCCCGGATGCCCCGGCCCGTCGTCGAGCCGGATCGAAGCGACCGCCCCTTTTTGCATGCGGATCGAGGCGGAGCCGTCCCCGATCGTGAGCCCGACCAGCCTGCCGACGCAGGGCATGTGCCCCACCCAGACCACGCTGGCGGCATCCTGCTGGGTCGTCCATTCCACGAGGGCCGCCCAGTCGGAGGCCGGTGCGAGGGCATCGACCACCTCCACGGGCGGGGCGTTGTCGAATGCCGCCGCCAGGATCTCGGCGGTCTCGCGGGCTCGCACGAGCGGGCTGGTGGCGACGACGTCCACCTGCATGCCGGCCTTGCGGAGGCTTTTCATCATCTCGGCGAACCGCTTCCGCCCCTTCTTCGTGAGCCGGCGGGCATGGTCGTCGATGCCAGGCCCCTGATCCTCGGCCCAGGCGTGGCGGACGATATAGAGATGGGTGGTGAGCTTCGGCATGGAGCAATTGTGCGTCCGACCGACGGCCGAGGCAAGTCAGGCCCGCCGCCAGAGGTCGTCTTCGGAGATCCCTTCCCGCTCGATCGCCGCCGCGGCTTCGCGCCGCCACCGCAGCGCGTCGGTCGGGTAGCCGGCGGTGGGCCGCAGGCCAGGCATGCGCGACGCCCAGAATGCATTGAAGGCATGCATCGACAGTTCACGAATGTATTTGGCCGCCATGCTCGCCAGAGCCACCGGCGCCCGCGATTCGCCCCCCACGCAAAACTCGATCTGGCACGCTTTCATCGGTGGGCGGTCACCGGCCGGCACAAGGTAGGCGGACCGCGCAGGCGTTTCTTCCAACGGCTGCACGAGCGCCGCATCGAAGTGGCGAGACACGAGTCCGCCATACCGCTTGCGGCCGCCGTGACGGTCGCACCACACGACGGCCGGTTCGTCGGGGGCGTCGGACCGAAGCGAGGCCGCCAGATCGAGCGTGGCGGCTGAGAGGATGTCGGATTTGTTGAGGCCGGTCTGCAACAGGCCGTTGAACTCGCCGGGATAGATGGCCCTGCAGGAGACCCGCTCGAGCACCACGCGATGGCGTGCGAGCAGATCGCGAACGGTCT
>JBIIOL010000467.1:0-3409 GCA_044336965.1 Pirellulales bacterium
TGGCGACATCCGACTCATCGCGTTCATTACCGATCCGGGGCCGATCCGGAAGGTCCTCACGCATCTGGGCGAAGCGCTCGAGCCTCCGCCAGTCTCTCCCGCCCGTGGCCCGCCGACCGACTGGGGCGAGCTCGTTCAGGCCCACGACGACCGGGCAATCATTCAGGCGTCGCCCGACGAGCTGCCCGTGATCGACATCCACAGCCTCTGACGGGATCCCATGCTACGGTGCGGACGACCCGCGAGAAGAGCGGTTTCAAGGCCGGTCTGCGCCGACGAGACAAATCCGGCTTTGAGCGTGGACAGGAAGCACCTCGGCACCTCCACGATCGGGTCGCATCCAGCCCGATCAGCTCCGGCGGTTGCTCCTCATGATCCGCCCCGCTCGGCGGACGCTTGCCGAAGTGCCATTGGCCGACCTATCCTTCTACTTGGCTCCTGCGGGAACTTTGCCCACGGGCTTGCCGGAAGCGTTGACCGGGGCCGCTTCGTCCACGCTGCGCAGTCGCCGTTGCATCGAATCGCTGGCCTCGGTCAGGCGATTGGGCTTGCCGATTGTCTTCTCGAGCGTGAAGGCGTCGTACAGCCTGCCGGTCGCCGTCTTGGCTTCATAGCGCACCTTCAGCCCGTCGATGTGGATGATCTGGTAGAGCTGCGTGTCTTTCGCCATGCGCACCATGAACGGCTTGGAGGTAATCGGATACATCTTCGGCCCGCTCACCGACACGACGTACACCGTGCCATGATGCTCGTCGCGGACGGTCGCCCCCACCGGATCGTTGGAGATCGTCTCGGGCGGCACGCCCGGAGTGTCGAGGCCGGTGCGGCCGTATGAATGATCGTGGCCCTGCAGCACCAAGTCGACGTTGTACTTGTCGAGGATCGGCTTCCAGGCTGCGCGCACGAGAGGATTGTCTCGCTCCTGCGACGTCGAGAAGAGAGGATGGTGAAACGAGCAGATGATCCAGGGGTGGGTGTTCTTGCCGAGCACGCCATCGAGCCAAGCAGCCTGCTCGTCGAGTTTGGTGTTGCTGTCGAGAATCACGAAGCGGGCATTCTGGTATGTGAATGTGTAGCAGGCTTCCTCGAGTCCTTGCGGGCCGTGCTCCGGCAGCGTGAATTGCGGCCGCCAGTGGTGCGTCAGACGGATTGTTCCGTCGCTGGCTTTGCTCTGCTCGTGATTGCCCACGACGGGCACATTCGGGATCATGGCATTGAGCCATTGGCCGGCGCCGAACCACTCGCCCCAGTCGGCGTCGGACTGGGCCACGTCGACGAGATCCCCTGCATGGAGCAGGAATTTTGCCTTCGGCGCGTCGCTATAGGCCTGGCGGATCACGCGCGACCACAGCGAGCGGATCTCGTTTTGCGCGTCGCCAAAATAGATGAAGGAAAACGGCTCGGGCTCTGCCCGCGCGGTGGAGAAATGAAACCACTCGCTCCAGTTCGTGCCGTCGCCGACGCGATAGGCGTACATCGTGCCGGGGGACAGGTCGGTGAACGTGAGGCTGTGAAAGTGAGCGGTGTTGAGGTCGGTCTTCAAGGCGACGGTCGACGCAGCGAAGGGTTTTGCGTCTTTGGGAAAATCAGGGCCCGCGGTGGCGACCGCCAACTCCGCCCTGCCATGTGCAACGTCAGTGCTGGTGCGCCACGTCACCGACTGGGTCGTCCGCGGATCCCCGGACCACGTCAGCAGGATACGATCCGGAAGCGGAGTCGGCTCATACATCTCCGCGGGCAAGACGCGGCGGACGCCGTGAGTGTGGTCGTTGCCATCGTGCGCAGTGGCCATATGCACCAGGCCGCCCGCCACGAAACACCACGCTCCCAGCCAGCACCAGCACGAGAAATTTTTCACGGTGATGATTGGTTCCACATGAGCCTATCGCGTGAGCGGGGCTGCGCGGCAAGCCGTCTCATGCGACTCTCCGCAGCCGACGCAGGATCGTCACGAAGGGAATAGCGATCAGCATATAGGCGGTCAGCCACGGCGGCAGGGCCAGCCATTCGATTCCGCCCACAACGCCGAAGAGCCGCAGCGGCGTGAGGCCCACCCGGATGGCGTGCAGCGGCGCATCCGCGAAGAGGACCTCGGGATTCTCGTAGTGCCGGGTGCCGGCCACGAACGGCGCCGCGTAGGTGCGGCCGGCGAAGCGGATCTTCAGTTCGCGGGGCTGGGTGTCGTGAACCGTGATCTTCCAGATCGCCGCTCCATCGAGTTTTTCGGGCGTGGGGGGGACACCCAAGAGTCGGCGGAGGCGGTCGCCGACCCACGCGCCCGCCCGGTCCCACACACCGGAGACCACCGTGGGGGGAGCCTCCTCGACAGTCCGCACCCAGCCGTTGGCCACCTCGATGCCGGGATCGGGAACCAGGTGGATCGCCTTGCCGATATCAGATCGCGACACGCAGGCCCGCACTGCGACCGGTTCGCCGAGACGGGCCGGCACGTAGGCCAACCGAGAAAACGCCCATGTGGCCAGCAGGGCCACGGGAATGAGGGCCCACAGCAGGGGCTTCCCCTCGAAACGCAGGGCTTTCAACTTGATCAGCGCGAGAATGTCCTTGTGCCGCCGGGCGGCCGCGGTATCGCCGCGTGCCTTCGCGTCTCGGCGCAAGTGGGCCAGCCGCACCGCATCGTCCGCGGCGCGGTGCAGCCAGTCCTGGTCGGTGGTCCACTTCCGCACGAGCGTCAACGACGCCGAAGTGAGAAGCGCCACGCTGAAAAGGGCCAGATCGTGCGGGAGAAAGAGAATCCACCCAAAGATCCAGTCCGCCGCCTGCAGTACCCAGAGGCCGAGATTCTCGAGCATCTCAATTCCCCTCCAGCAGCGTGATCAGGCCGCGGTTGCCGTCCACGCGCACCAACGTCCGATCCGGAACCCGACGGGTGGCGTCCGGACAGACGACCGCCGGAATGCCGAAGTCCCGCGCCACGATGGCGCCATGGCTCAGCACCCCGCCGCGTTCCACGATCAGCGCCCTGGCGTGCACGAAGAGAGCGGTCCAGCCAGGGTCGGTGGACGGGCACACGAGCACGTAGTCGGCAGTGAGGTCGTCGAGTTTCTGGGGATCGTAGACGATGCGGGCCATTCCGCTGGCGATGCCGGCGGCGATGGGTTCGCCGGCGAGCTCCCTGGCCCCCTCGTACCGCTTCGGCAGCCCCATCTCTTCCAGATGCTGCGAATCCACCACCGCCGCCATTTCCAGCCGCTTGGCCGACTGCCAGCGCAGTTTGCGGCCGGCGATCGCCGGCAGCAACTCCGTCCGCCGCCGTTCGAACTTCGGCAGTTCCTCCATCCTCAGGAAGAACAGGTCGCGGCCGAGGCCCCAGCGCTCCGCCAACTCCACCAGCACGAGGCGGATCGTCTCATATCCCATCATCAGATAGTGCTTGCCCGACTCGCGA
>JBIIOL010000468.1:0-3400 GCA_044336965.1 Pirellulales bacterium
AAAGCGGCGGCACGGGGGCACGAGGGCGATCATGAGAAGAGCTTCGTCACGGCCTGAGCCTTCACCAGTTCGCGGGGCTGATTGAGGTGGTTGTAGACGATCGTCTCCGGCTCGATGCCGAGGGAGTGGTAGATCGTCGCCAGCAGTTCCGTGGGATGGACCGGATCCTCCAGCGGCGCCGAGGCCGTGGCATCGCTCTTGCCGTGCACGTAGCCGCGCCGGATGCCCGCGCCGGCGATGACCGACGTGAAACAGTAGGGCCAGTGGTCGCGGCCGTCGGCCGAATTGTTGTTGCCCGACGTGCTCACACCCTTCTGCGGCGAACGGCCGAACTCGCCCACCGCCACCACCAGCGTGTCCTCGAGGAGGCCGCGTTCATCCATGTCGGTGAGAAACGCCGACAGCCCCTGGTCGAGCATCGGAGCCGATTGGTCCTTCATCCGCTTGTCGAGCCCGACGTGCTGGTCCCACGAGTGGTTGTCGGAATTCGCCACCTTCGGCCAGACCACCTCCACCACCCGCGTGCCCGCCTCGACGAGGCGACGGGCCAGCAGCAGGCTCTGTCCGAACGTGTTGCGACCGTAGGCCTCGCGAACCGCAACCGGTTCGCGCTCGAAGGCGAAGGCCTCGCGGGCCCGTCCGGAGATCACCAGCCCCAGTGCCCGCTCGTAGTATTCGTCGAGTTTGTAGTCGGCCACCGCCTTGTCGAGCTCCGGCATCGTGCGATCGATGACATCGCGAAGCCGGGCCCGTCGCTCGAGCCGCTTGGCAAACACGTCGGTGCGGAGCTGCAGGTCGTCGATGCGGATCCGCTCCATCTTGCGCATGTCGAGGTCGTCGCCGTCGGGGTAGAGCGTGTAGGGGTCGTAGTCGCGGCCCAGGAAGCCGGCCGTGCCCCCCTTGCCGACCACGCCGCTCTCCTGCAGCGGCCGCGGCAGCATCACGAACGGCAGCATCGGCTCCTCGAGCGGCTTGAGCCGCACGATGTTGGAACCGAAGTTGGGGAAGTCCTTGGCGTTGGGCGGTTCGAGCTGGCCCGAGGGACTCACCCTGTCGGTGGTGTAGCCCGTCATCATCTGATAGATCGCGGCCGTGTGGTTGAACAGGCCGTTGGGCGTGTAGTTCATCGACCGGATCATCGTGAAGCGGTCGTTGATGCCGGCAAGCTTCGGCAGGTTTTCCGTGAACTGCACCCCTGGGATCTTCGTGGGGATGTTCTTGAACGTGCTCCGCACGTTGTCCGGGACGTTTTCCTTCGGGTCCCAGAGATCGATGTGGCTCGGCCCACCCTGCAGGTAGATCATCACCACGCTCTTGGCTCTGTTCCAGCCCGGCGCCGCGGGGTGTTTGGCTTTGGTTTCATCCGCCGCCGCCGCCTGCAGCCGCAGGATGTTCGGCAGCGACATGCCGAACAGGCCGATGCTGCCTGCCCGCAGGATCGCGCGGCGGCTGGTCGCGAGGTTGGGATCGCAGAGGTCTTTGCCGGGGCGGCCTGGGATGACGAGCATGGGAGACTCCTGAGCGGGGTGGGCGGTATGCAGGCCGGATGAATGAAAACTAGTGATTGAAGAAGAACGCGGGGCTGTTGATCAGGGCCCACGCCAGGTCCTGGATGACGGTGAGGCGGCGGTTGGCGACCTGCTGCGTGCTGGCGGCGTGGTCGGAACGCAGCCGGACGACGGCGGGATCGTCGAGCACCGGCTTCTCGGCCTCGGCGAGATCTTCGGCCAGACTCACGAGCTTCGGGTCGGGCGGGACCGGCAGCGATGCCGCCGCAAATTCCTCCTTGAGTTTCTTGCGATTGGCGTCGTGTGTGGCGACGAGCGAGGCGAGCAGGGCGGAATGCTCCGCCGACCGCTGCTCGCGGGGGATCGCCACGATGTCCGCAATGCTCGCGGGCACGCCGATTGAGATCGGGACGGCAGAGCCTGTGAACGAGATACGGAAGCGGCCCAGCGAATGCTTGCCGCCCGGGTATCGCTGCTCGATCTTCACCGTCGCCAGCATCGGCTCCTTGAGTTCGAGCTTGTCCTTCACCTCGAAGACGGCCCAGTGCGGCTCCTGGGATCGTGGCGACACGGCCCAGCCGCGGCCGGGGTTCATGTCGCCATCGATAGCCAGATTCGGCCCCATGTTGTCCTGCGAAAAGTCGGCAGCCGGCCGGTGCAGGGGGATGCGCTTCACCTCCGTGGGCCGGGCGAGCGGCGCGAGTTCGAGCACGATCTCGTTGACGACGAAGTTGCCGTCGGCCGACCGTCCCACGCCGCTGCGGGGCAGGCTCGGATCGGGGATGGCCTCGAGCCGCAGGCCGGTCAACACCGGCAGCGAAACGGTGCTGGTCAGCGTGGTGGTGTCGTCGGCCTGCGGACCGCCCACGAGCACCGAGCCGTCGGGCAGCTTCGTGAACGTGGCATTGGCCCGCGAGGCGAGCGTGTCGAGCTGTGCCACCTGCCAGACCGGCGACTTGGCGGCCTCCGCCTCGATACGTGCCAGCGCCGCCTGCGGATCAGCGTGGTAGTGCTCGATCGCCTCGATCGCCTTCGCAAACCGCTCGGCCCGCTTCTGCTGGAGATCGATCCGTGTGGGTTCGTAAGCGACGGTCGCTGTGTCGAGCGTGGTGCGGGCGGTCGCGATCCGCTGGAGCCGCTGCTCCTCGAGCTCGGCCCGCTTCACCTTCCACTCCGCCTCCGCCTCGGCGAGAGCGGTGGTGACCGCCTCGTGATCGACGTTTACCTCGCCCGTCATCTTCTTGACCGCCTCCACCTCGGCGGGCCGGCTAGGGCGGTTGAGGATTCGCACGAACACTTCGTCGACGAGCAGGTCGTCGTCGGCCTGGCTGGCCACCAGCTTGGCAAGGTCGCTCTGAGGATCGGCGAGCACGTTGCCCACCGCGGGGCCGCTCGCCAACGCCATGACCGGACCGAGCGACATGCCCCCGGCCCGTTCGCACTCGCAGGCACTCTCCCGCGCTGGCCGGCCGAAGGTCTGCAGGAAGCCACCGCCCAAGGCGCTCGCCACGTCGGGCAACTGCGCGGCCCGCGTGCCGGCCGGGTAGCCGGGGAACTTCGTGGGCGATCCCACCACCGCATGCAAGCTGTCGAAGAGCGTCTCCGCCGGCAGCCGCCGGGGCAGGGCATGGGAGTAATTGATCCGGTCATCCTCGTTCCATTTACTGCTCTCGATCGACAGGCCGTACGTACGCGACGTGCAGATTTCCAGCAGCACCTTCCGCATATCGAAACCACCGTCGATGAACGACTTCGTGAGGTGGTCAAGAAGAGGCGGATTGCTGGGCGGATTACCCGCACGGATGTCGTCGATCGGGTCGATGATGCCCGTCCCGAAGAGATAGCCCCACTGGCGGTTGACGTAGCTCCTGGCGAAGTAGGCGTTGTCCGGG
>JBIIOL010000049.1:0-11639 GCA_044336965.1 Pirellulales bacterium
GCCATTTCGTAGCCCAGGTAGAAGGCGTGGCTCGGATCGACGTCGGTGCGGCCGGCCGCCTCCAACTGCTTGAAGAGCGCGAAGGGATCGCGTGACTCGAGGTGCAGCCCGGCACCCACCAGATGGATGGCGCCGCGCTCCGCGAAGATCCGGAAATTCGGGTCGCGGATCGCTTGGGCCAGGCTGTCGAGCACCTCCTGGCCGTGCGTCTGCGGTTTGCCGGAACGCAGCGTCACCAGCCGTGGCTCCACATGCTTGGGCAGCGTGCGGTTGGTGACGGCGTGGTGCGCCAGTGCTCGCGCAAGCGCGCACTCGCGGACACTGTCCCGCGCCCAGTGGATCACCTGCGTCGTGAGCACGGAGCGGATGCCCACCTCCTGGCAGAAGCCGATCAAGAGCGTGTTCAAGCCCGCCGAATCGACGTCGGTGAGTTCGCTCAAGTTGCCGACGCCCATCATCATCTCGGCGGCCGGAAACCGGCGACGCACGTCGAGATACCGGCCGAGGCTCGCCGCGAACCCAAAGCCGATCGGTTCGAGCACCGGGTCGAGTCGCATCTTCACGCCGTCGTGATCGAGCCGCTCGATCGTGGCGTCAAAGCCTTCGAGCGTGGCGGGCACGTCGGGCACCACCACCACCTCGCAGCCCCAGTCGGCCGCGGCGGCCATGTTGGTGGAATTGACCGAGAGCACTAGGCTCGCGCCGGCCCGCACGGCGGCCGCGATCTCCCGCGGCTGAAAGCTGTCGATCGACACCTTGAAACCATCGTCGACGAGCATCCGCACGGCGTCGGCGACACCGGCCCACTCGCTGCCGGGATCGCAGCCGAGGTCGATACGGTCGGCGCCGGCGGCACGCAGTCGGCGCGACTCCTCAAGCATCGCGGCCAGGGGCAGCCGTGGCGCGTGATTGATCTCGGCGATGATCTCGATGTCGAAGCTGCCATAGTCGGAAAGGTCGCGAGACTGCTGGCCGAAGAACTCGTCGAGCCGCCGCAGGTCTTCGGGGCCGCGCTCGACCGGGATCGCGGTGACGTCGTTGAAGGCGTCGAGCGAGCCGCGGCAGCCGCCCGGGATGATGATCCGCGTTGTGCCCGCTGGCACGGCGAGGCGGCGGGCGATCCACTCGGTGGTCATGAGCGCAGCGACGGTGATGTGCAGAACCTGCACGGTGGGCTCGAAGCCAACCTGGGCCGCGAGGCGGTCGAGCACCTGCCGGAGCGAATGCTCGGCGAGCCGGCCGGTGACAAAGTGGATTTTTTCCTGCGGTTGCGACATGGCCCCATCTATCGTACTCGGAGCCGGGCCGTAGACTGTTTTGCATGATTCTCGAAGGACTCGTCACCACCACCGATCCGGCCGGAGCCATGCATTTGGCGGCCATGGGGCCGCAGGTGGACGCCACGGCCGCCTCTGGCCACGCGATCGAGCAGTTGCTGCTCAAACCCTTCGCGTCGAGCCAGACCGGGGGCAACCTCCTCCGGTTGCCAGAGGGCGTGTTTCACGTCACCGACGACGCCCTGCTGCTGGCCCGCGTGGTGACCGGCAGGCTCGCCACGCCGCCGGCGAGCCGGCCCGCGAGGGCGGTGCGTGGCTGGGTGCTCGACGACGCCTGTCGGGCCTACGAGTTCAAGGTCGTGGCGGCCGACACGTCGCAGGAGCGGCTGCAGCTGGAGGCCCGTGTGGTGGCGGTTCATGAAGGGCGGCCGTTCCTGGGGTTCAACCGGGCCCGGCATGCGGTGGTGGAGGGAGCGATTCTCGTGACGCGGCTGCACCTGCTCGGCGTGGACGAGGTGCGGCGGCAGCTTCGCGACCTGGCAGTGCTCGTGGAGAAGACCGGCGGACCACGCGAGCACGAGGCATTTCGGCTGCTCGAGGACAAGGTCGCGGCCGGGTGATGTGTGGCGGCATCGAAGCCGGTAGCCGTTGCTCACCCGGAGTCCCCCGGCTTGCGCCGAGGGCTTTTATTCCAGCAACGCCCGGCATGGAAGCCGGTAGCCGCTGCGGTTCCATTGCTTGTCGCGTTGTCCACGACGCGGTCTACTTGCCACATGCTGCACGATTCTCTGCCAACGACACGCTGGCCCACTGCGGTGGAGATCCGTACCCCGGCGCGGCTGCACGTTGGCATGCTGTCGTTCGGGGTGCCCGACATCCGTGCCTACGGTGGCGTCGGTGTGATGATCGACCGACCGGGTGTGCACCTCCGCATGACACGCGGGCCATCGGCGACGGGGGATCGCTTCACCGCCACAGGGCCGCTGGCGGATCGGGCGGCGGGATTTGCCCGCTCGTGCGCCGAGGCCTGGCGGCTCGACGATGACGCCGCCGGCACGATCGAGATGCTCGAGGTGCCCGAGAGCCACGCCGGTCTTGGGAGCGGCACGCAGTTGGGGCTGGCTGTCGCGGCGGGCATGCGGCAGTTGTTCTGTCACTCGGCTACGCCCGCTGTTCCCGGCGCGATCAGACGGTTCGGTACCAGCGACGTCGTGGAACTGGCCCGGGCCGTGGGCCGCGGTCGCCGGTCATGCGTCGGCGTCTACGGGTTCAGCGGCGGCGGGTTGATCATCGAGGGCGGCCGGTTCGTGCCGACCGACCGTGGTCGCGAGGATGATGCCACACGACCGTTCTCGCCGCTGTTGGCCCGCGTGCACCTGCCGGAGGCATGGCGTTGCGTCGTGTTTGGCATGCGAAGCGAGGCAGGGCTGCACGGTGATGCCGAGAAGCAGGCGTTCGCCAGCCTTCCGCCAGTGCCGTGCGAGATCTCGGCGGAGTTGTCGCGGATCGCGCTGATGGAACTCTGGCCGGCAGCGGTCGAAGGGCGGTTCGCTGCGTTTTCCGATGCGCTCCTGCGGTACGGACTCCTCGCAGGCAAACCGTTCGAGCAGGCGTCGTCAGTGCTGCCGTACGCCAAGACCATGGCCGATCTGATCGAAACCCTGCAGGACTGGGGTGTGCGCGGCTGCGGTCAGAGCAGCTGGGGGCCGACGGTGATGGCCTGCTGCGAGTCGGCGGCGGACGCCGACTCGCTCATCGAGCGGTTTGCAACAACGGAGCTTGCGCGACAGTACGACACGCTGATCGCCCGGTTCGATAATCAGGGGGCCAGCGTGCGGGAAATCCCGGCGGATCAGGCCTTGGCAACGGGCAGGCCGTAGTCGGCGAGCACCTGCCGCAGCTTGGCTGCCAGCGGCGGTTCGAGGCTCACTAGCGGCAGGCGAACGTCGCCGGTGTCGCGGCCGATCATCGCCATCGCGGCCTTGATTGGGATCGGGTTGCTCGCCAGGCCGAGCAGATCGCGGCAGAGGCTGAACAGTTTGACGTGGAGCCGTCGGGCCGAAGCCAGGTCGCCCTTGTCGAAGGCGTCGAGGAGGGCCTTCATGTCGGCCGGCACGAGGTTGCCGACGACCGAGATCACGCCACGTCCGCCGATGGCCAGGAGCGGCAGCGTCATGCTGTCGTCGCCCGAGAGCACGGTGAGATCGGTAGCCGCGAGTACCTGCGAGGCCTGGTCCATCAAGCCGGTCGCCTCCTTCAGCATGGCGATGCCCGGCAGGGAAGCCAGCCGGATGATCGTCTCGGGCTCGATGTTGCGGCCGGTCCGCGCGGGGATGTTGTAGACGCAGATCGGGATGTCGACGCTCTCGGCGATCGCCTTGAAGTGTTCGTAGATGCCCTGCTGCGTGGGGCGGTTGTAGTAGGGGCCCACGATGAGCGCCGCGTTGGCGCCAGCCTTGGCCGCAAACTTCGTGAGCCGGATCGCCTCCGCGGTGGAGTTGCTACCCGTGCCGGGCATGACGAGCAGGCGGCCAGCGGCGGCCTGGATGCTCTCGGCGATCACCCGCTCGTGCTCGTCGTGTGTGAGCGTGGGGGATTCGCCGGTCGTGCCCACCGGGCAGATGCAGGTGACGCCCGCCTTGGCCTGAAAGTCGACCTGCTCCTGAAGCCGCTTCGTGTCGATCGCACCGTCGCGAAAGGGGGTGACGATGGCGACGGACAGACCGGCAAACTTCTCGGCTCGCGTGGACATCGGCAGGAGTGCTCCGTGGGTGTGGGCTCAGGGGCGGAATCGAACCGCGATGGGCTGGCAATGCCGCCAGATCTCGTGATCGGCCCCGAAAAACGACTCCGGGAAGATATGATTTTCAGCGGCAGGCGGCAAAGGGCGTGCGTGCCGTGGCAGGAAACGTCGCCGGAATCGTCGTCTCAGGAAGAACCCCATGGCGGGAAACAGCCTCCGAAGCGGACTCGAGCACCTTCCCGCCGGGGCCGGGGCGGGGGGGCGTGCCGATGCTCCCCGACTGCGGGCTGGTGCCGTGGCAGCGGCGTCTCTGCTGGCTGCGGCGAGAGGGCCGCAAGCAGCGAGCGAACCCGGCACCGCACGCCTCGGCGTGGTGCTTGGCACCGGACTGGGCGGCCTCGTCGACCGTCTCGATGACGTCGGCTCGATGCCGGGCCGCGACACGGGCTGGCTTGTGCCATCGACCGCCACTGGTCACGCCGGCCGGGTGGTGTGGGGTTCGCTCGGTGGCCGAGGGACGCAGGCCGGCGCGTCGCGGCGATGCGAGGTGGTGATGCTGCAGGGCCGCGCGCATGGCTACGAGGGGCATGCACCGGAGTCGCTGTCGCGTGGCGTGGAACTGCTCGCAGCACTCGGGGTGACGACCGTGTTGCTCACCAATGCCGCTGGTGGTCTGCGGCCCGACATGCAGGTCGGCGAACTGATGGTGTTGAGCGATCACATCGATCTGGTGCGGCGGCCGTGGACGCAGGGGCTTGGCACCGGGGCGATCTCGCCTGCTGTGGCGGGCGTCGCGCGGGATGGTGCGTCGACGGCCTGCTACGATCCAGGACTGGTGGCCGGTGCGCTGGAGGCGGCGCGGGCATCGGGAGCGTTGGCCCGAGCGGGTGTCTACGCGCACCTGATGGGGCCGAGCTACGAAACCCGCGCGGAGTATCGCATGCTCAGAAAACTCGGTGCCGACGTGGTGGGCATGTCGACCGTGCCGGAGGCGATCGTCGCCCGTCGGCTCGGTCTGCGGGTGGCGGCCGTCTCCGTGGTGACGAACGTCGCGAGGCCCGATGCGCCGGCCTGCACCGATGCCGAGGATGTCTGCCGGGCCGCTGCCGCGGCGGCGGAGGGCGTGTGGGCCATGCTTGTTCGGGTGGCAGCGTTGACCGCGGGCTCGCATCCCGCAGCGAGGAACAACCGATGATCGTGCTCCTGACCAACGATGACGGTATCGATGCGCCGGGCCTCGCGGCCTTGGAGGCATCCTGTCGCAGTTCGGCCTGCCGCGTGCTGGTCGTGGCGCCGAAGGAGCCGCACTCGGGCTGCGGCCACCGGGTGACGACCGAGCGTCCACTCGTGCTGGAGCAGGTGGGGCCCGACCGGTTTCACGTCGACGGCACGCCGGCCGATTGTGTGCGGCTGGCGCTGACGACGCTCGTGCGTTCGCCGGGCGAGGCCGGCGGCGGGGCAGACGATCGGGCCGCCGTCGACTGGGTCTTCTCCGGCATCAACGCCGGCGGCAATCTCGGCGTCGACATCCATCATTCAGGCACGGTGGCGGCGGCCCGCGAAGCCGCTCTGCATGGCGTGCGGGCGCTGGCGGCCTCGCACTACCACCGTCGTGAGGAGCCGATCGACTGGGGCCGCGCGGCGGCGTGGATGGCAGAAGTGCTTGCAGAGGTATTGCCCATGCCACTCGCGGCGGGGGAGTTTTGGAACGTCAACTTTCCGCACCCGCTCGGTGCTGGCACGGCCGCAGTTCGACCGCCGCTGGTGGAATGTCGGATCGATCCGTCGCCGCTGCCGCTGGGTTACACGAGTGAGCCGGAGGGCTGGCGGTATCGATCGCGATATCAGGAGCGCAAGCGGGTGCCCGATGGCGACGTCGCGGCGTGTTTCGGCGGCGCGATTAGCGTGTCACGCGGCCGGGTGATTTAGGCGGGCTACGTTTCCAGCGTCGCCAGATCGGCGTCGAAGACGCGGACCTTGGCCCACGAGTCGGCGTGCTCGGCGATGAACCGGTTGTGCCGTTCGGCCGTCTGGTAGACATCGTGCGAGGCGCGCGAGTCGAACACGATCACAAGCATTACGTCGTAGTCGCGGTCGTTCACCTGCCGGTCGTAGTCGGCGCAGGTGCCGACGGCGAAGGCCCGCGTGCCGGGATGGCCCGTGAGGTGCTCGCGGCAGCCGGCGACGAGCTTTGAGGCAGCCGCGGGCGTGCGATCCTTGAGCGTGAAATACACCGAATGGGCGAGCATCATGAACGGGCTCCTCGGTACGTCGCTGCGTCAGGTCGCGGCGTGGGGTGTCGGGGCCTGGGCCGGTGCAGCGGCATCACCGCCACTGCGGGGCGTGGCCGGGCCGATGATCTCCACGACCTCCGTGTCGTCGAGCATCTCGCGGGCCTCCAGTTCACCCGCAAGTCGGTCGAGCTTGCCGCGTTGTTCGGAGAGCAGCGCGGCGGCGCGGACGGCCGCCTCAGCCAACAGCCGCGACACCTCCTCGTCGATAATCTGCGCCGTGTGTTCGCCGTATTCACGCTGCTCGTAGACATCGCGGCCAAGGAAGGGCTGCTCGTTGGAGCCGTGGCAGGCCACCGGCCCCACCCTTTCGCTCATGCCCCAGTGCGACACCATCTTGCGGGCGATCCGCGTGGCCTGCTGCAGATCGTTTTCTGCGCCCGCCGAATATTCGCCGAAAACGAGCTTCTCCGCGGCGCGGCCTGCGAGGATGAATGCCAGGCGGTTGTTGAGGTCGGACTCGCCGATGTTCATGCGGTCCTCCTCGGGCACGAGTTGCGTCACGCCCAGGGCGCGGCCTCGCGGGATGATCGTCACCTTGTGGAGCTTGTCGACGCCGGGCAAGAGCCAGGCAGCGAGGGCATGGCCGGCCTCGTGGTAGGCCGTCATCTTCTTCTCACGGCCTGTGAGCAGTTCCTCCCGCTTCGGCCCCATCAGCACCTTGTCGCGGGCGTAGTCGAAGTCGGAGGCATCGACCGCGTCTTTGTTATTGCGAGTGGCCCAGAGTGCGGCCTCGTTGACGAGGTTGCGGATGTCGGCACCGGTGAGGCCGACGGTGCCGTTGGCCTGCCGTTCGAGGTCGACATCGGGGCCGAGCGGCACGGTTCGCGTGTGCACCTTGAAGAGCGCGAGGCGGGCCTTCTGGTTGGGCCGGTCGACGGTGACGTGGCGGTCGAACCGGCCCGGCCGCAGGAGGGCGGGGTCGAGCACGTCGGGTCGGTTCGTGGCGGCGAGAATGATCACCGATTCGGAAGGGCTGAAGCCGTCCATCTCGCTCAGGATCTGGTTCAGCGTCTGCTCGCGTTCGTCGTGGCCGCCGCCGAGCCCGGCGCCGCGGACGCGGCCGACGGCGTCGATCTCGTCGATGAACAGGATCGCCGGGGAGGCGTCCTTGGCGGTCTTGAAGAGGTCGCGCACCCGCGATGCCCCCACGCCCACGAACATCTGGATGAATTCGCTGCCCGAGATCGAGAAGAATGGCACGCCCGCCTCGCCGGCCACGGCCCGAGCGAGCAGCGTCTTGCCTGTGCCGGGCGGGCCCATGAGGAGCACGCCCTTGGGCACGCGGCCGCCGAGCCGCTGAAACTTCTTGGGGTCTTTAAGGAATTCGACGATCTCCTGGAGGTCGGCCTTCACCTGCTCCAGTCCCGCCACGTCGGCGAAGGTCACCTGCTTGTCGCCGGCGCCGTAGCGTTTGGCGGGCGACTTCGAGAAGCTGCCGAGGAAGCCGGAGTTGCCGAGCGGATCACGAGCCCGCCGGAGCGTCATCCAGAAGCCGGCCATCAACAAGAGCGGCACGAGCATGTAGAGGCCCAGCAGGAAGCCTGTGCCGTCGCTTGGCTGGCGGACCGTGGTGCGAACGGAGTGGTCGAGGAGCAGTTGGTTGAGCCCCTCGCCCAAGTAGGCGGAGAGTTCGGTGCGGAAGGCCTTGGCGCGGGGCGTGGCCGACGCATTCTCGGCGGTGGGGGCGGCGCGGAACTCGCCCACCAGCGTGTTGCCCAGGATCTCGACGCTGGCAACGTTACCAGCCTTCACCTGGCGGACGAACTCGTCATAGCTGACGGTCGCCGGCGCCGTGGCCTGGTCGCGGGCGAACATGGTCGCGAGGGCAAGCGCACCCAGGATCAGCATGATGATCACGGGCATGTTCAAGGGCGGCCCAAAGATCGAAAACGGGCCGTCGGTGCCCTTGTTTGCGGGACCCTTATTTGCGGGACCTTTGGGGGCCGGAGCGGTAGTCATCAAGCGTGGCTCGCTGGGGGTGGCCGCATGGGGCCGGACGGATCATGCCAAATTTATAGTGTAGTCTACGGATGTGGCCTGGAAACGGCCTCGTCCGTGCTCGCGAGAAACAGCCTCGGCGGGCCGGCAGCTTGATCCTTCCCTGGGTGCCGCTTGGCTCGATTGGCGTCGGAGCGATGGCAGACACGCAGCCTGTTGACATACCGGTGAAACGCGGCGTCGTGGCGGTCGCCAGGCGGGGTGCATGCTTTCTCGCGATCCGGCGGGGAGAACAGGTCGCCGCTCCCGGTGCGCTCTGTTTTCCTGGGGGCCATATCGAGCCCGGAGAGGCGGAGCACGAGGCCGTGGTGCGAGAGTGCCGCGAGGAACTGGCCGCGCTGGTGCAGCCGCGGGAGTGCGTGTGGCGGAGTGTGACGTCGTGGGGCACGTCGCTGGCATGGTGGACGGTGGAGGTGTCTGGCGAGTCGGAGCTTGTGCCGCATCCGGTCGAGGTGGCGGAGATTCTCTGGCTCTCCGCGGAGGAGATGATCAGCGAGCCGACGCTGCTCGAAGGCAACCGCACTTTTCTCGAGGCCGTGCTCAGCGGTGACGTGCGGCTGGAGGGGTGAGAGTTGCCCCTTGCGCATGCTGAGACGGGCCGTATTGGTTCGCCGGCTGCGGCATGCTCGGTCGCCGGCGGATTCTGCTACAGGATGCTCTTGGACGAATCGTGCATCGCTTGTGAGTCGCAGAATTCACCGTCGCCTGCGCGTGCCTCCGACCGGCTCCTCAGCATCAGGGGGTGCAGAGTGCTGACGGAGCTTTAGCCCAGGAGCCATCCAGCTACTCGCTGTCTTTGCCGAGGATGATGCCCCGGGGTTCCTGGGGCGGCGGGAGCGGCGGCGGGTTGGCAGCGGCGTCGATCAAAGCGCGGAAGCGGTTGGGAGTGGGGATCGCGGAGGCCTGAGGCGCGGTGGCTGGCGTCGTCGTACGCGAGGCCTCGAGACTCCGGCGGCCGGTCGCAGCGTTCATCCACTGTTCGAGCGAGGCCCTCTCCGCGGTCGTGAGCGGCTCCATCGTGAGGCTGCTGGTGGTGGCCGAGGCCGGGTGTCGGGCACTGATCGTGGTGAGGAACGGCGTGACGCTGCCTTCCTTACCGATCACGCGTAAGAGGGTCTCGATGTTGGCGAGCGTGACACCGCGATCGATCCGGCCGGAGACGTCGCCTCGCTTGAACTGCGGCGGATGCGCCGCGGGGCCGCCGTGGCATGCACCCGCGGCGCACTTGTTGAGCAGGAGCGGCTGCACGTGTTTCGTGAACCGTGCCATGAGAGGGGGCGGCAGGTCGGTGGCGCCGGCGAGCGATGGCATGCTGCCGAGGCAAACGATCGGCATGATTGCCCGGAAGGCCGCCGGGAGCGGGCGGCGGGCAGGCCCGGATTCGTGGGCAGAAGGCAGCGGGTGAGCGTGTGGCATGGGACCGTCCGTGCGCGGGGCGTGGCGGCACCGGCCGCCGACGCGGCGGGAGGGTAGGCGGCCGGTGAATCGGCATCAAGATGGGCTGGATGCGGCTGTCGGGAGCCGCTACAAATCTGCGGCAAAGACAGCCGCAGTTCACCACCTTCCTTTCTTTGGAGACGATGTGCGATGGAGCGGACATTCGTGATGTTCAAGCCCGACTGCCTGGAACGCGGCCTGCTGGGCCGGATGGTGAGTCGATTCGAGGAGAAGGGGCTGCGTCTGTTGGCGATGAAGATGCTCCGCGTGACGGCGGCGTTGGCGAAGCAGCACTATGCCGAGCACGTCGAGAAGCCCTTCTATCCGCAGCTTGAGCAGTTCATCACGGCGTCGCCCGTGGTGGCGACCGTCTTCCAGGGGCCGGAGGTGATCCGGGTGGTTCGTGACATGCTCGGTGCGACGAGTGGACTCAAGGCGGCGCCCGGCACGATCCGTGGCGACTTCTCGTCGAGCCGGCAGATGAATCTCGTGCACGCATCCGACTCGCCGGAGTCGGCGGCGCGGGAGATCACGATCTATTTCAAACCCGACGAGATCCTCTCGTGGGATGCAACGCTCGGGTGCTGGCTGCAGGCACCGGGTGAGTGAGCTTGGGCGAGTGACGCCGCATCCGTCGATTACTTCCGCAGCACCCCGGCGGGCGTGTCGGCGGCGAGCCGTTCGATCATGTCGCGGCAGGCGCGATCGACGGCGGTCTGCCATTGGCTGGCGTTGAGCCCGGCGTTCATCTCTGGGCGGGCGTGGGCGAAGATCACGTCACGGGCGCTGACGACGATCGCTCCGAGGCCGTCGGGATGGAACGCGCCGCGAACGTCGGCGGCCCGGCCCCCTTGCTTGCCGAAGCCTGGCACGAGGATCCAGGTATGGGGCATGGCGGCCCGCAGTTCGTCGAGTTGTCGGGGCCAGGTGGCGCCGACGACGGCACCGACGGCACCATAGGTTGCGCCGTTGGCGGTGCGCGTGGCGAACTGTTCGACGCCGGTGGCGACGTGCTGATAGATCGTGCGACCATCGGACTGAAGGTCTTGGAAGTCCTTGCTGCCGGGGTTCGACGTCTTCACGAGCACGAAGATGCCGGCGTTGCGTTCGGCGGCCAGTTTCACGAAGGGCTCGATGGAGTCGAGGCCGAGGTAGGGGTTCACGGTGAGGGCGTCCGCGCCCCAGCAACCGGCGAGCCAGCCTTCGGCGTAGGCTTCGGCGGTTGAGCCGATGTCGCCGCGTTTGCCGTCGGCGAGCACAAGCAGGCCCTTGCTGCGAGCGTGAAGGATCACTTCGGCGAGCGCGGTCATCCCGTGGGGGCCGAGCATCTCAAAGCAGGCCAGTTGGGGTTTGACGATGGGCACCATCGGCGCGACGACGTCGATCACGTCGCAGCAGAACCGGGCGTAGATGGCGGCGAGGTCCTTGGGATCGAAGGCGGTGTCGGCGCCGAGGATCGTTGGCAGTTGGTCGCGGCGTGGGTCGAGGCCGATGCACGCGGCCGAGCGGCGGGCCTTGATGGAGGCGGTGAGGCGGGTGGAGAAGGGGATGGGCGTGGAGGGAGCCGTGTTCATGGCGGGGTTGGTGGTGTCGGAGGTGGCGCGGAGGTTGTGTATGGATGGTGTCTAGAGATGGTACGGGGGATGCCGCGGTGTGTGGTGCGTGCCGCAGGGGCCGCGGGGAATCCGTGGTTGAACCAGCGATGGGATTGTGCGATAGTGTGGGGGCTGTAGGTCGGCAATGCGAGAGCGTTGCGTGTCGTGCGGCGGATTCGGGGCGTGGCGCAGTTTGGCTAGCGCGCTTGACTGGGGGTCAAGAGGTCGCAGGTTCAAGTCCTGTCGCCCCGACTGGTTCGAAAAGCCTTGCCGCGCAAGCGGTTCGGATACCTGC
>JBIIOL010000469.1:0-3396 GCA_044336965.1 Pirellulales bacterium
CCTTCACAAGCTCGTCCATGTTCGACACGCAGGCCGGATTCCGCAGCAGGCTCTTGGGCGTCATCACGATCAGCGGCTTCCGCCACACACGCAACACCTGCCGCCTGAGGCAGTGGAACATCTGCGCGGGAGTCGTCGGCTGCACCACTTGGATGTTGTCCTTGGCCGCCAGCGACAAAAAACGCTCCAGGCGGGCGCTCGAATGCTCGGGGCCCTGCCCTTCGAAGCCGTGCGGCAAGAGCATCACGATGCCGGAGAGACGGTTCCACTTGTCCTCGGCACTCACGATGAACTGGTCGATCACTACCTGCGCGACGTTCACGAAGTCGCCAAACTGCGCCTCCCACATCACGAGACCGTCGGGGCAGTCGAGGCTGTAGCCGTATTCAAAGCCCAGCACTCCCATTTCCGAGAGCGGACTGTTGTAGATCTCAACCGGAGCCTGATCAGGCGACAGGTGCTCCAGCGTGCAGTAGGTGTCGTCGGTCACCACGTCGTGGATCACGGCATGGCGATGGCTGAAGGTGCCTCGCTGGCTGTCCTGGCCCGACAGCCGCACCCGCATGCCCTGCGTGGCAAGGCTCGCCAGCGCCAACGCCTCGGCGGCCGACCAGTCGAGCGGCTGCCCGCCCCGCGCCATCTGCTGACGCCCCTCCAGAAACTTCTGGATCTTGGCGTGCGGCTGGAATCCCTCCGGAAGTGCGACAAGACGATCGAGCAGGTGCTCGAGGACCTCCCGACGGACGCCCGTGTCGACATCGGCAGCTTCCCGCTCACGTCCGCCTACGTAAAAGGCCCAGACGCCGCCCACGTCGCTGCGATGGACGTAGTCATCGCTCTTGGCGACAGACAGTTCCGCATCGAGCCGGGCCCGGTGCTCGTCCGCGATCTGCATCGCCTCTTCCCGGGTGATCTCGCCGAGCTTCAGAAGCTTTTCCAGGTAGCTCTCGTGCACGCTGGGCCGTCGCTCAATCACGCGGTAGAGCGCCGGCTGTGTGAATGCCGGCTCGTCGGCCTCGTTGTGCCCTCGGCGGCGGAAGCAGTACATGTCGATGACGACGTCGCGCTGAAACTCGCGGCGGAAGTCCATGGCGAGATTCACCACCTGCGCCACGGCCTCCGGATCCTCGCCGTTGACGTGGAAGATCGGGATTTGCAGCATCTTCGCGACATCGGTGGCGTACATGCACGACCGCGACTCCCGCGGCCCGGTGGTGAAGCCGATCTGATTGTTGACGATCACGTGCAGCGTGCCACCCGTGCGGTAGGCCTCCAGCTCGCTGAGATTCAGCGTCTCCTGGATGATCCCCTCCCCCGCGAAGGCCGCGTCGCCGTGGATGAGGATGACCATGCCGTTCTGGCGGGCCTGATCCGCGGACCGGTCCTGCCGGGCCCGCATGCGGCCGATCGCCACCGGATTCACAAACTCGAGGTGGCTCGGGTTGAAGCAAAGCGTGAGGTGCACGCTCCGACCATTGGCGGCGCCGTAGTCGGTCGAGTGGCCGAGGTGATACTTCACGTCGCCACGGCCCACGTGCAGCTCCGGATCCATGTCGGCAAACTCGCGGAAGATCCGCTGCGGGCTCTTCCCCATGATGTTCGCGAGCACATTGAGACGGCCGCGATGCGCCATCGCCAGCACGACGTCGCCGATGTCCTGCGATGCCGCCCGCTCGATCGACATCTCGACCAGCGGAATCAGGCTCTCCGATCCCTCCAGCGAGAAGCTCTTGGCACCGAGAAACCGCTTCTGGATGAACTCCTCGAAAACCGCCGCGGTCGTCATCTGGCGGTAGATGCGCAGCTGCTGCTTGCGATCGAGCTGAATGCGGTTTTCGCACCCCTCCATTCGCACCTGCAGCCACTGCCGCACCCGCAGGTCGTCCATGTGCATGAACTGCACGCCGATTGACCGGCAGTAGGTGTTGCGGAGCCGCTTGATGATCTGCCGCAGCGACATCGACTGCGGCCCCTCGATCGTGTCCGTTGAGAACGACCGATCCATGTCGGTCTCGGTGAGGTGATAAAACTGCGGGTCGAGTTCCGGCAGGCCAGGTCGCGGGCGGCCCAGCGGATCGATCTCAGCCATCAGGTGACCGCGCACGCGGTAGGCCCGCACCAACTGATCGACACGGTCCTGCAGAAACGCCACCCGCTCCTCGCCCGCCGTGCCAGTCGCCACGGGCGGCAGCGGCAGCGGCATCGCCTCCCCTGCAGGCGCTGCCGGCAGCCGGACGTCACCGTTGGCGATCGCCACGGCGTGCCCGGTTGCGATCCCATCGGGAGCCACGAGCTTCTTGACCGGTGCGGCCGCCGTCAGTGAAGACGCCTCGCCATTCCCCGTGGCAACGGCAGCAGGCCTGTGGGCAGCGCCGTTGACCGTCACACCGGCCGGGACCCGGGCGGCGACGGCACCGGTCCGCAGCGAGTCGAAGTAGACCCGCCAATCGGGATCCACGCTCGCGGGATCGTTTTGATACTGCTCGAAGAGTTCCTCGAGAAAGGCGAGGTTTGCCGTTCCCGCCGCATCGATGCTGTCGGTCGTGCTCACTGGTGGCCCTGCAGGTCGTGGCGTTCAGATCGGGATTGGGATTCACGTCGGCGTCAGGGGCGGCGGCGAGGGTCTGACATTCCCGTCGACGGCCGCTGCCATGACCCGGTTCACATCGCGAGGAGCAGCCGCCCCGGACTCTCCAGGTAACCGATGATCTCCTTGAGGAACCGGGCGGCGGCGGCACCGTCGATGACCCGATGATCGTAGGAGAGCGACAGCGGCATCATCAGCCGGGATTCGATACGGTCATCGCGAACCACGGGCATCTTCCGCGAGCGGCCCACCAGCAGGATCGCCACCTCGGGCCAGTTGATGATCGGCGTGGAATACGTCCCGCCGATGGCGCCCAAGTTGCTGATCGTGAAGGTGCCACCGCGGAGATCCTCGATGCCGTACTGCGCGTTCTTGGCCTTCTCGGCGGTGTCGGCCACGGCCTGCGCGATCTGCGGGATCGACATCGTGTCGCAGTTGCGGAGGACGGGCACGACCAGACCACGGGGCGTGTCGACCGCCAGGCCGATGTTGACGTAGTCCTTGTAGACGAGTTCGCCCTTCTCCATGTCGATGGAGGAGTTCACGACCGGATGCTGCCGAAGCGATAGGCTCACCGCCTTGATCACGAATCCGAGCGCGGTCAGCTTGACGTTGCTCTTCGCGTATTCCTGAGTGCTCGCCTTGCGGAGATGCTCCAGTTCCGTCACGTCGGCGTCGTCGAAGTTCGTGAGGTGCGGAATCGTCGACACACTGCGGACCATGTTCGCGGCGATCGTCTTCCGCATCCGCGACAGCTGCTCGCGACGAACCGGCCCCCAGTCATCCTGCTCCGTCGAGCCGGAATCGGT
>JBIIOL010000050.1:0-11627 GCA_044336965.1 Pirellulales bacterium
CCGGCCGCTGGGGCGATCGCCACGAGCCCGGCCCAGAGATCGGGATGCGAAAGCGCCATGTCCCAGGCGGCGTCGCCTCCCATCGAATGGCCGGAGAGGAACACGCGGTCGGTGTCGATCGAAAACCGCCGCAGCGACTCCCGCAGGGCGGCGAGCACCGCGGCGTGCTCCCTGGCCGAGTATTCGTAGGACGTCTGCTGCTCGCGGCCCCATGCCGGGGCGATCACGATCGTGCCATTGCGGGCCGCCTGGCCGCGCCGCTGGCCATCGGCGCCAGGGATGCCGGCCCACCACTCGACCTGATTGATCGGGGTGGACCAGGCCGCGTGCAGGGAGACGACCGCCGGATATTTGCGGAGCGGGTCGTATTCGGGTGGCAGCTGCACGAGGCACCTGAAGCTCCCCTCCCCTTCGATGCCAGGCACCTCGAGTTCGTGCAGCCCCGGGGCGATCTCGGCCGGTGGGGCGAACGGAGCCTGCATCTGCCGGGCGATGGCCGTGACGGTCGGGGCGTCGAAGGCCTCCTCCTGCTCCAGCCGCGCGTGGAGCTGGTCACGCTGCGTGCGGTCTGCCGCACGGAGATAGTCCCCCACGAGCGCCCGCACCCGCACGGCAGAAAGCGCGAGCTTGAGGTTGCGGTCGGCGCTGGCCGCTCCCTGCAGCCAGCCGTTGATTGCCATGGCCAAAGCACCCTCGGCCGGCATGTCGGGGTCGGTTCCCAACCGCTCGAACGTGGTCAGGCGGTCGAGGGAAGCGAATGAAAGTCCCTGCTCGATCTCGTCGACGATGGTCGAGGCCTCGCGGCGGTCGCCCTCTTCCTTGACTTGGGCCAGGCGGCGCCGCAGTTCGGCGAGGAGCCCGCTGGCCGAATCCTGCCGCTCCCGGTAGCGATCACGGGCTTCACGAACCGCCTCGACCGTCTCGCCTCCAGCGTCGTCGGCGGGGAACTGTTCGAGAAGGTCGAGCGCCAGCCGATCCTGACCGACGCGGCCGCGGATGAGCACCTCATCGAGCAGCTTGGAGGCAGCCAGGGCGGCGAGATCTTTTCGCTGCTGGGCCAGTTCGGCGAGATCGGGGAAATCCCGTAGCACTTCGTCGAGTTCCTGTCGGGCGTCGTCGTACCGTTCAGCCTGCAGGAAGAGCCGCACCACCCGCAGGCGATCGTCGGGGTTCTTGCGGTCGAGATGCTGGTCGATCACCCGCTTGAGCACGTCGCGCGGAATCGACGAGGTCGCGATCCGCATGTCGAGCGCGTAGGGACGCTCCGTGACGATTCCCTCGACGCTCGTCCAGCGGGCTGCGATCTGCGTGATGCCCTGCACGACATCGACGCGGCCATTGGCGGTGTTGAGCGAGAGGATGCGGCGGCCATACTCGTCGAAGGGCGTTATCCCCGCAATCTGGCCGACGCCGACCACCCGCCGGGCGCTCTCCGAAACGCGTTGCGGAATGCGGATGCGTTCGGCCCCTGAACTGCCTTGGCCGGGCACCGTCCTCGCCACCCTTCGCTTCGACACCATGGTGCGTGTCAGTTCGTCGTCGCACATCAGGATCGAGGTGCCGCCGGTGGGTTTCGCTCCGTTCTCCGCCTCGGGAACGATCGCGACACCCGGCAGGAGCACGAACCGCCCTTGCAACAGCCGTCCATCGGCCAGTTCGACCTCGTCGGGCCGCGCTGGGGTCGGCGCGAGCAGGCTCACGAGAACGAGCAGTAACGCGGGCCGCTTCCAGTCCATGCCGAGCCTTTCGAGCGGGATGACATCCTGTCAACGCTGGCAGTTTACCGCCCCCGGGCCGTCGGGCCCAGTCAGCGGCGTTGCTTGACTGCACCGATGCGACTGGCCGACAATGAGCGTCTGTCGTCTGTCGGCGAGCGATCGTTGCCGGGTGGTCCGCCTCTCGGGCTGTCGAGCGTGGGCGGACTTGGTGTTTCTGTCAGACCGGATCGAGAATCCACAGGCGAGAACGCTCATGCGGGAACGAGTGCGGCGGCTGCTTGCGTGGGGCGTGGTATTGACGCTTCTGCTGCCGATGGTGATCGCCGTCGTCCTCGGACTCGGAGCCCTGCTCTCCTCCCTGGGTGACACGGCCGGCGCCGCCGGCTGCGGCAGGATCGGGCTTGTCATTGGAGTGGCCTGGTTTGTGGCGTTGGCGGCAACCGCGACCGCCAGCGGAGTCATGATGCTGGAGGAGAGTGTCGGCAGGCCGGACCGGCCGGACAGAATGGACAGGCCGGAGCGTTCCGAAGGTCCTCCGTCGGATCACTAGTGTTCGTGCCTTTCGGTCCCAGGATCGGGTGAGCGTTCATGCCGATAGGCTTTCGCTGTACAGGTTGCCGATCCCGGCTCCATGTGCCCGACCGCTGGGCGGGCAACAGCCTGCCCTGTCCCAAGTGCGGTACACGCGTGGTCGTGCCCGCCGCGGCTCAGGGACATGAGCCCACCGCGTTCGAAGATGCCGCCGTCGAGCGTTCGATCGCTGCGCTCGAGGTCTCGCGACCGGGCAAGGCTGGGGGAATATTCGCAGACGACTCGTTCGAACTCCCTGCTGCGGGCGAAGCCGGCGGTGCTCCACCGATCGGGAATCCTCCAGATGGCATCACGCTTTCCCGTTGGGCTATCTATGCTTATGGGGTGTTGGTTCCGGTCACGGCGGTAGCAGCCTTCTGGCTCGGCTGCTGGTGGACTGCGGCCGTCAGCCGCTAGAGGCAGTCAATGAAGGCGGGCATGAAGACTCGAATGAGCACACCATCCACTCCACGAGGGAAAGAGATGCACGTTCCAAATCTCGCTGGTCGCCTTCAGCTGGGATGGGCCGCGGTCGCGACGACCTGCGTGGCGGCCCTGTTCATGCCCCTAGTTGTGGCCTTCTGGATCGGCCCGGCTGTCGCGGAACAGGCGGCTCCCGAGGCCTCGCTGAAGGACATCCGTGAAACGCTCGACGCCGCGAAAAAACTGGTGGCGGATGGCAAGCCGGGCAAGGCGGCGGCACGTGCGGCCGAGGCATCGAAGGCGATCGAAGAAGTCGCGGCTCAAGGCGGCGTATCGCCTGGATTGCGAAGCCTCTGGGAGCGGTGCCGGTCGTTGCGCAATGATCTGGAACTGGAGGGCGCGGATGTCAGCGGCATCGTGCTTGTGCCGTTGAAGTCGGCCAACGCGAAGACCTCGGCTACCAAAACACCTGCGGGAAAGCCGGTCGGCAAGGGCATGGACGCGGCTGCACCCGCTGCCGGAGCGGCCAAGCCCGCCGCAGGCAAGCCGGCCCCGAAGCCGGCCGCCAAGCCGGCCCTGACGTTCACCGGGCAGGTGGCGCCGATCCTCTCCCGCCACTGTGGCGGCTGTCACATCGCAGGCCGCAAGGGAGGCTTCCAGATGGTGTCCTATGCGGGGCTGATGAAGTCGGGCATGGTGCAACCGGGCGTGGGAGAGTCCAGCCGACTCGTCGAGGTCATTCTCAGTGGCGACATGCCGCGGGGCGGCAAGGTGCCGCCCGATGACGTGGGCGTGCTCATGAAGTGGATTGATGCCGGTGCGCCGTTCGACGGCCCAGATCCCACGGCGCCGATCGATGCGCTGGCGAGGCAGGCCACGGCTCCGCCGGCCGCGGTTGCCCCCACCAAGCCGGTGGTGGCGGTGAAACTCAAGTCGGGCGAGGTGTCGTTCGCGGCCGACGTGGCCCCGGTGTTGCTCGAGCAGTGTGCGGGCTGCCATGACGCCATGCAGCCGGAGGCAAACCTGAGCATGGTCACGCTCGAACGCCTTCTCCGTGGCGGCCGCGGTGGCATTCCGATCCAGTCGGGCAAAGGGGCCGAAAGCCTGCTCATCAAGAAACTCAAGGGTGCTGGGATCGAGGGACAGCGAATGCCCCTCGGAAAGCCGCCGTTGTCCGACGATGTGATCGCGACCATCCAGAAGTGGATCGACCAGGGAGTGAAGCTCGACCTGCTCACACCGCAGGCCGAACTGGAGACGCTCGCCGCCGCCGGGCGGTCCCAGAAACTCTCCCACGACGACCTGAAGAAGGTGCGGTTTCAGGCCGGGAATAGCCTTTGGAACCGATCGATTCCTGACGAGAAGCCTGTGGCGATCCCGCGTGGCGACGTACAGGTGTTGAGCAACCTGTCTGCCGCAAAGACAGAGGAACTCGCCGATGCAGCCGAGGCAGTCGAGGGCCGGCTCCGGGAGGAGATCATGGGTGGGAAGTCGCCACTCATCAAAGGCGGCGTCGTCGTTTACGGCTTTGCCAAGTCCTACGACCTGTCGAGCTTCTGGCAGACTGTTTTGTCGGATGAGCGTCCCAAGGGCGTGACAGCGGTCGGCGGTGTGCTGGGCGATGTGGTCTATGCGGCGGTTGCGCCTTCGGCATTGGACAAGCCTTCAGGCGGAAAGACCTCCGGACCCAAGGGCGATGCTGAGGCCAATGCCCGCGTGCTCCTCGCCGAGCAGATGACCGCGGCTGCCTTGGTCGGCCGCGGCGTGCCGGCCTGGTTCGCGAAGGGTGCCGGCCGGGCGGTGGCGATGAAATTCGAGCCGAAGGCGGGCCTTTCAGAGACCTGGCGGCGTGATCTGCCGGCGGCGGTGCAGCGGTGCGGCTCACCAGCCGATTTCTTTGCGGGGCACGGCGATCCGCTGGCGATGGCCACGGTGGGGGGCGGGTTCATCGGCGCGATCATGCCGAGCGCCAGCCGGCTCGAGGCGCTCGTCGGCCAGCTCGACGCGGGCACGCCCTTCGACCAGGCGTTCAACAACGTGTTTCGCGGCCCGCCCCAACAGCTCTTCGAAGCATGGATAACCCAACAGGCCGCCCGTAGCCCGCGACGGTAGGTCGCACGAAGTTTCCAGCCGCGGGGGCACGTCTGAAGAGCCGATCCATGTGACATCCTGCCGCATTGGTTCGCCGGCTGCGGCATGCTCGTCGCCGGCGGATTCTGCTACAGGATGCTCGTGGGCGATGGTGAATCGCTCGTGAGTCGCAGAATTCACCGGCTCCTGCGCGTGCCTCCGACCGGCTCCTCAGCATCATGAGTCGAGGGGCCGTGGTGCCGCGTGCAGGAAAGCACGCGGCGATACGTTTTCCACCGTAATGCCGTGGCGCCGTGTGATGCGGAGAGCTCGTTTTAAAAAACAGACGGGGGTGCCTGGGTCCCGGGGCATGTGATCCGAGCGGTGCCCGACACGAGGTCGGAAGCCTTCGGCTGTACACGCGACCGGAGCCGTCAATCGGCCCCCAACGAGCTTCGTTAAGAGCTCACCGACATGGATCGACGCATCACGAACATGACAGAAAACGTATCGCCGCACGCTCCTTCTGCTGGCTGTCTCTGACGATCAAAACCCGCACGTTGCCGTCCGCTCGCTTCCGCTGGTAATCACTCCAGCGGTTCGCGACCGGCAGGTCCCATCGACTTGGTGTTGCGTTCCACCGCCATCACCACGGTCTGCCGCGACGCGCCATCGGCCGTGCTGGCGACGATCGGCAAGACCTGCCTCCGGTTGGGCATTTCTACCCGCACGCGAAACGTGCCGTCAGCATGCACCTTCACCGGCTCTCCCTGCAAGGTGAGGTACGCGCCAGGCTGCGTTACGCCGTAGACGACCATCTCAGCATCGACTTCGAGCTCAAAGGCCGGAACGCCATCGTCGCCGTCTTCATCGTCCGCACCGCTGCTGCGGGCAGCCGGCGGTCCCATCGGCCTGCGGAGACGTTCTTCAAAGAGTTCCTGCAACTCTTCGCTTGAGTGTTCGGCCGAGAATCCTCCGCTCATCGCGTAGATCCTCTCGCAGTCGTCGACGATCTCGCCCCAGTGGGCGTCGAGCGTGTCGCCCTGCGGGCTGTTTGGCATGGTGACGGCGTTGCTGCGCACGAGAGCGTGAAACCGGCCGGAAATCGCCAGATAGCCGATTTCGCAGCGGTAGCGGTGCGGTTCACGGATGTCGATGAACCAGTTCTTCACCCCGCCGTGGATCGCGATCTCGCGGACCACCCGCTCGGACGGCGAGGCGTTGAGGCCGGTCTCAAGTTCGATCAGCCGCAGGGTCGGGCGGGCTCCGTGCCATTCCTGGCCGAGTGCCGCTTGGGCACGGGCGATGCTGCGGGCTGTCAGTTCCCAGAATACGTGGAGCCAGTGTGGCCCCCGTACCATCAGCACCATGCGGTCTCGCACCGGACGAGGCGAACGGCCTCCTTCGGGTGGCGTGGCCAGGTCCTTGGCCTTGAGAAGCCGCTCACGGGCCTGCTGCAGACGCAGTGTCACAGCGGGATCCTGGGGTTGGGCCACGGCCCGCGGCAGTCCCGCGACGTGGTGGGTGGGGGCCGCGGTCTGCCCGGCAGTGAGGCCGTTGCCACTGCCCGCCCGCAGGGAAACCGGTGTGCTACGGGATGCTGCCGCAACCGGAGGCCGCGATCGCGCCTTGCGGACCAGAGCCCGGATGAGCTGATCCTTCCGCATGGCATGCCAGCCGGCGACGCCGTGCTGCTTGGCGAGGCGGGCAAGATCGCGGACAGGCTTTTCCTTGAGGCTGGCTGAGGTCATCCGATGGTGCTTCCCGGTGTGGAAACAGCTGGACAGGGCCTCCGCTCGAGCCGTGCATCCAAACTGCCTGGAACCCACACTACTGGGAAACGCGGTCAAACGCAAACAAAAACCCCCTCCGAGGGGTGGTTTTTGCCGATAAGTCCCTCAAATTCGCTCAGTCGCCGCGGAGTTTGAGGCCCCGCTCGGCCAGCTTTTCGCGGACTTCGTTGAGGCTCGTGACGCCGAAGTTCTTGCACTCCATGAGATCTTCGGCGGTGCGGCGGACGAGTTCGGAGACGAGATTGATGCCGAGTTTCGTGGTGCACTTCCTCGCCCTGACCGAGAGGTTGAGTTCGGTGATCGGCTGCGACAGCAGTTCCTGCTCGTCGGCCGAGGGTTCGGCCATCTCCTGTTCCGGCTCCTCCACGGCGACGGGGGCCGCGAATTGGCCCAGGGTGAGCCCCTTGGAGGCAAGCATGTCCTTGATCTCGACCAGGCTGGTCTCGCCGAAATTCTTGCTGGCGAGGATCTCCGCCTCGCTGGTCCGGGCCAGGTCGCCGAGGGTGTGGATGCCCATTTTCTGAAGGCAGTTGCGGCTGCGGACCGAGAGTTCGAAGTCGCTGACTGGAAGGTTCATCACCTGTTCGATGCGGTCCCGCTGCTTCTGCTCCTGCTCTTCCGTTCGCAGGTCGCCCGACGCCGAGGAATCCTTCAGGAACAACCTCGCCCGCGGGTGGTCAGGGATCGATTCGAGAATCCTGCGATAGCATTGCTGGGCCTTGGCGAAATCGTTGCGATCCTCGTGCATGATGCCGAGATTGAGCAAGGCTCCCAGCGAAGCGGGATACCGCTCGAGCGAACGCTCATAGCAGGCCTGCGCCTCTTCGTCGTTGCCGGCACGGTCGTTGAGCACGCCCAACGCGAACAGGGCGTGCGAATGACCAGGATCGATGGCGACGGCCTTCTCGAACGCCTCGGCGACCTCGCTGGCCGGGCGGCCGCGGTCTGCGAGGATCGCGCCCTTCGTGGCCCAAAAGTCGGCCGACTGGCTGGCCGCGTCGCCATCCTTGCCCGCCGTCATGGCATCGAGGGCCTTGTGCGCTTCGTCGTGATGGCCGGCGGCCCGCAGGGCATCGGCCGCAGCCGCGCCGCATGCGATGGCGTCGTAGCCCGACTTCTTCGCCGCCTCGAAGGCCTCCTGCGCCTTGTCGAACGTCTCGAGCGCGGCATGAGCAAGCCCCTGGTGGAAAAGGGCCAGCGCACCGCCGTCGGCGGATCGCAGTGTGTCGAGTGCGTCACGGTAGCGCCCCAGCAAATACTGGCAGACGCCCAACCTCACCGAGGCGGCCGGGCTGCGATCGCTCATCTGCTCCAGTTCACGGACCGCCCCACGCACGTCGCGATGGGCGGAGCCGCTGGTGCCGAGGGCCTGGGTGAGGCCCCGGATTTCAGAAGGGCCAAACGATCCCGTGCCGGTGATGAGTTCGCGGATGTCGAGCGCCGGGGCGATCTTTGCGGTGGCGACCATGAAAGGCCCTTCTGATTTGGGAAGCGAGTGCGATCTGGAAAGCGAATGCGATCTGGGAAAGCGGTGAGAGCCAGCGGTGGGAATCGAACCCACAACCCCCGCATTACGAATGCGGTGCTCTGCCAATTGAAGCTACGCTGGCCCGACGGGGCCGGAAAATCGCTCGGGGAGCGTGAAAAACCAGCCGCCTGGAACTCCGCACAGTAGCGCACCGAGCCCTCAAGAGTCAAGAGTCGGCCGGCAAAAACCCGGCTGCAACGCAAAGAAACAAAAAAAGTGGGGCCTCTGACCCGACAGGAGCACCCTGTCTTGGCCGTACGGGTCAGGGGCAGACGTCCGTACGACCGGATTGATCGGAGGCCCCACTTCAAAATTGCGGTGGGGTGGGGACCTTGGTCCCCGGTGCCTTTCCAAGACATGCATCCCGCGTGCCAAAGCCAGAGGCAGGCGGAATTTTTGGAGCGAGTGGGCTTCAGGGCTGCGGATGGTCTGGGACGTGTCCGACAAAGGCCGTGATTTCCGGCGGTTTCGCGGCATAGGGTGACGCACAGCCCTCAATAGGCGGCCGGATCAGCGGCCGACGCAACTTGAGACACCCGGAGCCAGGGGCCCGCGCAGATTGCGGCGCGCGCTGCAATCTGCGCGGGCTGCCGGTCGACTGGACCGGGGCTGTATGATCCGCTGGCCGCGTGTCGCCACGTTGCTCATAACGCTGGCGAGCCAATCCCGCTGAAGAAAAGGATGCCCCGTGAACCCGCGACTCCCCGCAATGATCGGGCCCCACCAGTGCGGTCCGGATCAACCGCTGCTGCTGATCGCCGGCCCGTGCGTGATCGACAGCGAACGGCTCTGCCTCGGCATTGCTGAGGCACTCGCCGCGCTTGCCGGCGTGCTGCCGATCAATGTGGTGTTCAAGGCCTCGTTCGACAAGGCGAACCGCACGAGCGTGTCGTCCTATCGCGGGCTGGGCCTCGACGAAGGGTTGGCCGTATTGGAACGGGTGCGGGCCCGCACAGGCCTGCCGATCACCACCGACGTTCACCTGCCCGAACAAGCCACGGCCGCGGGGCAGGTCTGCGACCTGCTCCAAATCCCGGCCTTCCTCTGCCGGCAGACAGACCTTTTGCTGGCGGCTGCCGCCACGGGCCGGGCCGTCAACGTCAAAAAGGGGCAGTTCGTCGCGCCGGCGGACATGAAGCACGTGGTCGCAAAACTGCTCGCGGGGGGCTGTCGGGACATCATGCTCTGCGAACGCGGTACGTTTTTCGGCTACGGCAGGCTCGTTAATGACTTTGCCGGCCTGATTACGATGCGTGCCATGGGGGTGCCGGTGATCTTTGACGCCACGCACTCCGTACAGCAGCCAGCCAGCCGCGGTGACTCGACGGGAGGCGATCGGGCACTAGTCGAACCGCTCGCTCGGGCCGCGGCCGCTGTGGGCATTGACGGCTTGTTTCTGGAGACGCACCCTGATCCTGATCAGAGCCCCAGCGATGGCCCCAACATGGTGCCGCTGGACCAATTGCAGGGAGTCCTGGAACGCGTGCTGCGGATCCACGAGGCGAGGCTGGACGGTTTGGCAGGCATGGAGACGACGTGATGAATCCGCGGGGAGTGGGACGCATGGTCGCACATCGGCCGGGGGCGCCGATCCCGGAGCGGAGTCTCTTGCCGGCGGCATGCGGCGCGCTTGTGGGCATGGCGGGACTGCTGATCGGATGCGGTTCGCCGCCGCCACCGTCTCCACCGTCCGTCCCGGCGGCCCAGCAGGAAGTGCGGGTGATGCCAGCAGTCTCGGAGGACGTGCGGGAGCAGTTGCTCGACGGCGCTGTGGCTGTGCTCGGCCGGCTGGACGATTACGACGAGGAGTCTGCCTTCGCGCAGGTCTTCGACCGGCTCAACCAATGGAGCCATGCCGCCGTGATCGCCGGTGCGCCGCTGGCGACCGCATGGCAGGTCGATCCCCTCTTCGCCACCCTGCCCGACCGGCTTCGCGGCGGCACAACGCCGGAGTCGCTCGGCAGTTCCGTGTTCGACGCCGCGACTGACATCACGTCGCTGCGAGACCAGCGTTGGCTGGCCGACATCGCCGCCACAGCCCGGGGTGATGCTGTCGAGGACCTCGACGTCGCCAGCAATCTTTTTCGCTGGACGGTGCGGTCGCTGGCCGTCGTCAGCGATCCTCCAATGACGGCGACGGAGGCCACGCCCGGCACCCGATGGTTTCTGCCCGGGGAGATCCTGCTCTCGGGCCGGGCCAGCCCGGCGCAGCGGGCGTGGATTTTCCTCGAACTGCTGCGGCATGCAGGGCTCGATGGCGTGATGCTCGCCACGGGCAGTCCCGACCGTGGCGTTCGTGCCTGGATTCCCGCGGTGATCGCCAACGGCGAAGCCTGGCTCTTCGAGCCGACGTACGGCATGCCGATCCCGGGACCAAAGGGGGTTGGCGTTGCCACCGCGCGGCAGGCGGCGTCCGATCCCTCCATCCTCGAACGGCTGTCGTTCCCGGACCGGAGCTATCCGGTGCAGGCGGCCGACATCGCCGGATTGTCGGTGCTGGTCGCGGCCGATCCATGGAGCCTGTCGCGTCGGATGTGGGCGGTGGATGGGCAGCTCGTGGGCTCGCGGGCGATGGAACTCGCTCTCGATGCCTCCGCCGTGGGCGCACGGGCACTGCAGGCCCTGCCAGCAGCCGATGCTGCCGCGGGCGATCAGGCTGAGGCCGGTGGAGCCGGTCGCCGCATCGGCTTGTGGGAGTTTCCCTGGGAGGTGCTCGCCCGTCGTCGCAGCGACGCCGCCCGTGTGCAGGCGACCGCTGGCCGGGAGTTGGCCGTGATGTCGGTGGAGATCGCGCAGCCAACGGGAGGCGACAGCGTCGGTGGGCGACGCAGCACGCGGATCATGCGGCCTCTCTACGCCGCGAGGCTCCGCGAATTCCGCGGCGAGTTGGACGGGCCCAATGGTGCGAAGGTGAGCTACTTGGCGGCCAGGCCCGGTCGGCAGGCGATCGCCGAGACGCTCAAGGCGGTTCCGCCGGAGCAGTCCGAAGGCGTGAAGCGGCTCTTCGAGCAGATGAAGGAAGACGCCACCTACTGGCTTGGTGTGCTCACGCTGTCCGAAGGGGAGAACGCCACGGCGGTCGACTACCTCGGCCGGATGACGCTGGAAGCGGCCCCCGACAGCCGGTGGACCGACGCGGCGCGTGTCAATCTGGCCCGGGCGTTGGCCGGGCTCGGCCGCACCGGGGAGGCCGTGAAGATGCTTCGCGAGGATGCCTCGCCGCAACGGTTCGGCAGCCGGCTGCTCGCCGAGGAACTGGAAAAAACGGCAAAACCGTAGGCGAAACGGCAGCCATAAAGGGCCGCTTTCCCGACTGCCCCGCATCCGCGTTGCCCGCCAGATGCGAAGCCAGTATCCTAAAACGCTTCCCGGCCGGTCCATTCACGTCAGAAGAACACACGAAGAGAAGATCATGAAAGAAGGCATTCACCCGAAGTATCTCGACACCGTCGTCCGTTGCGGATGTGGCAACACATTCAACACGCACAGCACCGTTCCCGAGATCAAGGTGGACATCTGCAACGT
>JBIIOL010000625.1:0-3389 GCA_044336965.1 Pirellulales bacterium
CGTGGAACTGCTCACCGTGCCTCCGGTCGACAAGCCGGGCGCCACGAAACCTTCGGCTGAGGAAGATATCCGCGGCGTGCTCGAGCGGTTCGCCCTGCGGGCCTTCCGGGGACGGCAGCCCGAGGCGGGCTACGTCGACCGCCTCGTGGCAATCTTCGGGAAGCATCGTATAGCCGGAAAACCGTTCCGCGAGGCCGTGAAGGAGCCGCTGGCGACCGTGCTCTGCTCGCCGCACTTCCTTTATCTGGCGGAGCCACTGGGCGAGCAGGACCGGCGCAAGCTCGACGATCTCGAAGTGGCGTCGCGGCTGTCGTATTTCCTCTGGAGCAGTCCACCGGACGACGTTCTGCTCGAGGCGGCCAAGGCTGGCGAACTGCAGACACCGGAGGGCCGCACCGTCCAAGTGGATCGCATGCTCGCCGATCCGCGGTCGCGAGACTTCGTCACCGCCTTCACGCAGCAATGGCTCGGCCTCGAGCGGCTCGACTTCTTCCAGTTCAACGACAAGCTCTATCCGCGGTACGACCTCGCGACCAAGGCGCTCTCCAGGCAGGAGATCTTCGAGACGATCGGCCTGCTGATCAGGGAAAACCTGAGCCTGAAAAACCTGCTCAAGAGTGACTTCGCGGTCGTCAACGGTGTGTTGGCACGGTATTACGGTCTCGACGGCGTGTCGGGTGACGAGTTCCAGAAAGTAAAACTGCCGGCCGATTCACCTCGCGGCGGCCTGCTGGGAATGGCCGCGGTGATGGCCATGGGAAGCAACGGTGAGCATACGAGCGCCGTCGAGCGCGGTGCCTGGGTGCTTCGGAAGCTCCTCCACGATCCGCCCCCCCCTGCCCCGCCAAACGTGCCGCAGCTGACCAGGCTCGAGGGCAAGCTGCTCACGAGTCGCGAGCGGCTGCGGCTCCATCAAGAGGAGCCTCAGTGCGCCTCGTGCCATCGCCGGATCGATCCGATCGGCTTCGGCCTCGAGAACTTCGACGCCGTCGGCATCTGGCGGACGGAAGATTCGTATGCCAAAGATGGCGTCGGCACGAAGACCTGGAAGATCGAGCCAGCCGGCGACCTGCACGGCGGGCCCGCATTCGAGGATTTTTTTGAACTGCGGGAGATCATCGCCTCACGGCCGGATGACTTTGCTACCGGATTCACCGAGGCCCTGCTCGAATACGCCCTTGGCAGGCCGATCGGCTTCTCCGACGACGATCTCGTCAAGGCGATCGTCAAGCGGGCTGGGGACAAGGATTACTCAGTTCGCGAGTTCATCCATGCGGTCGTGCAGAGCCGCGCGTTTCGAACGAAGTAGCAGCATCACGGAGCAAGCCACCATGTTCACCGCATCCTCCCGCCGCCGGTTCCTGAAATCCGCCGGCACGCTGCTGGCCCTCCCGACGCTTGAGTCGCTCGGATTCCGGCGGTTTGCCCGTGCTGCGGCCGCCGCGGCGTCGCCCAAGCGGATGGTCTGCCTCGGGATCGGCTATGGCGTGACCGAGGAAACGTGGTTTCCGAAGACGAGCGACGTTGGGGCAGGCTACACGCTGCCGGAGGGCCTCGCGCCACTGGCACGCCACAAGAGCGACTTCACGATCGTGCAGGGCTGCTCGCACAAATTCGCGAACAACCCGCACGGGGGCAGCACGTTCTGGCTGACGGGTGCCAATCCCTTCGCCTCCGCCGGCCAGAGCTTCCACAACTCGATCTCACTCGACCAGGTCGCGGCGGCGCAACTCGGCAGGGACACGCGGTTCACCTCGATCCAGTTGAACGCCAGCGAGCCGGGGCTGGATGGGTCCGGGCACGGCACCGGGCTGTCGTTGGCCTGGGATCATCGCGGCAAGCCGATCGCTGGGTTCAACAGCCCGGTGATCGCCTTCCACAAGCTGTTTTCAGCTGAGAACACGTCGCTCGAAGAGCGGCAGAAGCTTCTCGCGGAGAAGCGGAGCGTGCTCGACGCGGTGCTCGAGGATGCGAAGAGCGTGCAGCTGGGTCTGAATGCCGCCGACACCGACAAACTCGACGAGTATTTCCAGGGAGTTCGCGACATCGAGATGCGGCTTTCCAAGGAGGAGCGGTGGCTCAGTGCGCCCAAGCCCAAGGCTCCGCTGCCGGCGCCCGGCGAGGGACTCGTCGGCCGCGACGAGGTGCTGCTGATGTATGACCTCATCGTCGCCGCGCTGCAGACCGACAGCAGCCGTGTGCTCACGTTCCGCCAGCCGATCCAGCACCTGCTCACGAGCCTCGGCATCAAGGTGGGGTCCCACGACATGAGCCACTATGCCCCGGGGCCGCGGATGGAGGCGTCGAAGCAGCGCGACAAGGCTCAGGCTGAGATGCTGGCGACCCTATTCGACAAGCTGAAGGCGACGAAAGAAAACGACGGATCGAGCCTCTTTGATCACACGACGGTCGTCTTCGGCAGCAACCTCCGCTCGATCCACTACCTCGACAACTGCCCGACGCTTGTGGCGGGCGGCGGGGCGGGTATCACACTCGGTCAGCACATCGCGATGCCCAAGGGCACGCCGCTTTGCAACGTCTGGCTCACCCTGCTCAAGGGCACCGGCATCGACGTCGCGTCGCACGGCGACAGCACGGGCGTCGTCACGGATCTGGCCGGGACGGGGGCGTAACGCGGCACATCCCATCGCTCACGCTCCGGGCTTGTATGGGACGTGGTCGCTCGTTCCCATAAAAGCCCCCGGCGCGAGCTTCCCATAAAAGCCCCCGGCGCGAGCTTCCCATAAAAGCCCCCGGCGCGAGCTTCCCATAAAAGCCCCCGGCGCGAGCCGGGGGCTCGTGGCCGCGGAAGGGACGCGAGGGGGCCGAGCAGAGGCCATATCCAGCCCCCGAGACTGGTCTTGAGGCTCGTGGAGAGGGTTGGGTAGAGTCCTCGCGCGATGATGAGTTTCATGCGTTCAGGACTGTGCGAGCCTATGGACATGACGTCGTGCGGGATCAGGGCCTCCGGGGTCGTGGCGGTTCTCCTTCTGTTTTCGAACCTGTCGGCCGTGAAGGCGGAGCCTCCGTCGCAGCCGCCCGCCGAAAGAATCGACGGGCACCCTGCTCTGGCCCGATCGCCGAGGCACACGACGACGGCGCAGGGCCGTCAGGGCGATGCCATCAACGTGGCCTTCATCGGCACGGAAGAGGAACTGCACCGGATGTTTGCAGCCGCCGGATGGTATGCAGCCGATCCGATCACGTTGAAGACGTCGGTTCGTATCGCTGCCGACGTCGTGTTGCACAAGCCCTACGCCCACGCTCCGGTGAGCGACCTGTATGTCTGGGGCCGCAAGCAGGATGCCGCTTTCGAGCAGCCGGTCGGCGACAGCCCGAAACAGCGGCACCATGTCCGATTCTGGTGTTCCCGCGAAGTGGACCGGCAG
>JBIIOL010000470.1:0-3382 GCA_044336965.1 Pirellulales bacterium
TGTCCGCGTCCTCATTCTTCAGGGAAAGGACGTCCAGCTCCGTATCAAACGAGAGGTACCGCGTGAGGATGCTGGGGTGCGAAAAGACCTTCTCGAGCACATCCATGCTGCGTTCGGACAGCACGTCGTGGTAGTGGGCTCGCACGAGCTCCATGCCCCGCGACTGAGCGACACGCACGGGTGGATTGGCAATGCCCACGGCCGCGATCCGGACCGGCGGCTGGTCATGGCTGGGTTGAGGCACGCATCTCTCGCTTTCGGAACTGGCTTTCGGAACTGGGAAAAACGACGGCTGGCGGCCACGGCGGCCGGACCAGAGCCTACACAAACGTCGACCGGGATGAAGCCTCGGCCGTCATCCCGGAGAAATCGCCCCCCGGGCGTGGCCCCTTGACGGCACCACCGTCCCCGGGGCACGATGACCGGCGGTCATGCACTGCTCGATTTACCGAGCGAAGACCCAGGAAGGTACCATGGCGGTCGAAGAAATTCGCGAGCGGGTTGAAAACACCATTGTCGACGTGTTGAAGGTCGATGCCGCCGAGTTGGGCAGTGACCAGCGCATCCGCGAGGACCTGGGCGCCGATTCTCTCGACTCCGTGACGCTCGTCATGGCGCTCGAAGATGAGTTTGGAGGCTCGATCAACGACAATGACGCGAAGTCCCTGGCGACCGTCGGCGATGTGATTAGCTACATCAGCCGGCGGGTCGAGGAAAAAGCCCTGGCATGAACCGCCGGCGGGTGTTTGTCACCGGCATCGGGATGATCTCGCCGCTGGGCACCTCGGCCGCCGAGTGTTGGTCGGCCCTCTTGGCTGGGCGGAGTATCGTGGCCCCCGTCCCTGCGGACTGGCGACGCTACGCCGAGACGACGTCGACGATCTGGGCTCCGCTTCCTCCCATCGACTGGCCGTCGCTGGGTATCGGCAGGATCGAGCAGATGCAACTCGATCCGAGCGGCATGCTCACCATCGCGGCCTCTACCGACGCGGTTCGCGACGCCGGCATCACCGCAGTCTCGGCCGACGCCAAGAAAAACACCTTTCGTCTCGAGGGCCAGGCATCAGACCGCTGCGGTGTCTTCATGGGCACGGGCGTGGGCGGCGTCAGCTCCTTAGTGGGCAACCTCGCCAACCACGTCATGAGTCCCCTGACCGCCGCCGTTCCCGATCCATCGGTCTTGCCCCCCATGCCGCCCCGGTACAATCCGTATGCCGTCTCCTCCATGATGCCAAACGCCGTGTCGGCCCTGCTGGGCATCCGTTGGTCGTTGCGCGGTCCCAATCTCACGTTCGCGCAGGCCTGCGCCGCAGGCACCGTAGCGGTCGGCCACGCCTTCCGGGCAATCGCCTCCGGTTCGGTCGACCTGGCGCTCTGCGGAGGCGCCGAATATCTCGGCGACCCCTACGGCGGCATGTTTCGTGGGTTCGACATTGCCCGTACGCTGGCCGCGGAGGGCTCCGACCGCCAGCGGGCCAACCGCCCCTTCGATCGTGACCGCACCGGCTTTCTCTTCGCCGAGGGCGGGGCCGCGGTGCTGGTCTGCGAGGAGGCCGAAGCCGCCCGTCGCCGCGGGGCGAGGGTCTATGCCGAGATCGTCGGCTATGCCGAAAACTTCGACGGCTACAGCATCATGTCGATGGATCCTTCCGGCACGCGGATCACCGAAATGGTCGCCGCCGCCGTACAGGACGCCGGCTGCACGCCGGGCGACATCGACTATGTTAACGCCCATGGCACGGGCACGACCGTCAACGACGAGATCGAGTCATCGGTGATCGACCGTCTCTTCGGCACGAAGCCCCTCGTCGCCGCCACCAAGTCGCTGACGGGTCACTGCATCGGTGCCAGTGGCGGCATCGAGGCGGCGGTGACCGCGCTGTCGCTCGCCCATCAGGCGAGCCACGCCTGCCACAACCTCGAACATCCGATCCGCGACCTGACGTTCGTACGCGAAGCCGGCCCCTGCCGGATCGACACGGCCATCACGCAGTCATTCGCCTTCGGCGGACACAACGCCGCCGTCGTCATGAAGCGATTCGGCTGAGCGGTCAGGCTCATCGCTTTTTTGAAGCCTTCTTCTTGACGGCCCGTTTTGTGCCGGAGGCGACGGGACGCTTCTTGGCCAACTTCTTGCCGGCCTTCGTGCCAGCCTGTGGCCTCGCGGCGACGACCTTTTTATCCGCGACCTTCTTCTTCGCAGCCGCCTTCTTCGTCACGACTTTCTTTTTTCCTGCCGAGGCCTTCCCTGCCGCCGACTTCTTCTTGACCGCAGCCCGCTTCCGTCCGGAGCCGGCCAAGCGGCGCATCCGCACCGCCTCGTCCACCTCGTCGAGAAACTCGTTGGCCTGCAGCGCGAGATCCGCAGCCGAAAGCGGCTCCACCTCGTCGATGATGAACAGCGCCAGTTCGCCCCGCTGTTCGGCCGCCGCGAGGGTCTGGTATTCGGCGAGATTGAGGTCATCGTGGTCGTCATCCTCGCTCGAGAGAAACTCGAAGCCGACTCGCTTCTGCGCATCCCAGCCGTCGACGTGAAACTCGACGCCATATTCACGAAACAGCAGATTCCGCGCGATCGCATAACCCCGCGCCCTGAACAGGCGGGCAAGGAGGTCACAGCCTTCTGTCTCGGAAAGAAATTCAGACATGGAAACTCACTTT
Organism: Pirellulales bacterium; assembly: GCA_044336965.1. Classification (GTDB taxonomy): domain Bacteria; phylum Planctomycetota; class Planctomycetia; order Pirellulales; family UBA1268; genus CAMCQY01. The sequence goes on from JBIIOL010000470.1 coordinate 2,662, forward strand.
GGGAGGGAAGTCACCGAAATCCATTGACGGAAGATAGCCGATTCCGGCCATCTTCGCGATGCGTCGCTTGCCGACGGTCGGACGACATTTTGAGGGAATCGACCGGTTCCGGTATGGTAAGGACCGAGCTTTGGAGGCAAACCCGGCTATGGCATTCCTTGTGCAGCGTGCGTTGCCGATCCTCATGCTGCTCCTCGGATGCGGCGCGAGCGTTCTTGCGCAAGGCCCCCGCGGGCCCAAGCCCGTTGAAAACAAGACGCTCGAAAACCTGCTTCATGAGCACGCAGAGGCCACGCCAGTCGGTACTGTTTCCAGGCCACAGTCCTCCAGCACCGAACCGGCGATCACGGCCGCTTGGGAGCGTTACGAGAAGGTGACTCGGGCCGCCTCGGCCGGATTGCTCCAGCAGATTGAGAAGGATCTCCAGCGGGCCAGGCCGTTGTCAGATGGCAACGCCACGGCAGGCCTCGAGGCGTCCAAAAAGGCATTCGTCGAACACGGCAGCCTGCCGTCGACGCTCAACACGGGCCTGAGAAACGCCCGTCGCGAGGTGGAAACGGCCTATCGAGATGCATCCCGCATGCTTCACGAACAGTATGAAACCACTGCCGCCGCCCTGCGGAAGGCCAGCCATGAAGAGGATGCCGACGCTCTCATGCAGGAGTGGGCACTGCTGCACAATATGCTGGAGTTGGCACAGGGGACCCAACTCGATTCGACA
>JBIIOL010000471.1:0-3371 GCA_044336965.1 Pirellulales bacterium
CGCCTCCAGAAAGTCCTGCTCCTCCGCGGCCAGTGGCATCGGCCCGGCGAGGTGCCGCCGCCGTGCGATGTGGCTCTGTCGTGCGCTGGCAATCTCCGCCAGTCGGCATGCCGAGAGAAACGCCTGGTCCGCTGGCACGCAGGCATCGACCAGCCCCAGCCGGGCGGCAGTGGGGCCATCGACGTTCTCGCCCGCCGCCGCCAGTTCGACCGCGGCACCGGGACCGATCAGCCGGGAAAGGCGAACCGTGCCCCCCCAGCCTGGCAGCAGGCCCAGTTTCACCTCGGGGCATCCGATCGCCGTATGAATCGAGTCGGTGGCGACCCTCAGATCACAGGCGAGGGCGAGTTCGAGACCGCCGCCGAGGCAGACGCCGTCGATGATCGCCACGCTTGGCCACGGCGGGGAGGAAAGCCGCGAGAACACGCTGCGGCCAGCGGCGCACAGCCGCTCGATCTCCTCCGGGGGCATGTCGTGAAGTCGTTCGAGACGGGCAACATCGGCGCCCGCGAAAAAGGAGCCCTCGCGCGTGGATTGGATCACGATCGCCGCCGGAGGTGGACCGGCCTCGATGCTGTCGAGCGCCCGTGACAGGTCCGTCACGGCCTCCGCCGTAAGCACATTCTGGGCGTGGTCGGAAACAAAAAATGACATCACGACCACGCCATCGTCCCGCCGTTCGAGCGTGAGCGTGCGGAATGTGCCTGCTGGATTGGGTGCTGGGGCCGGCATGGCAGTGGTCCCGTCTGGGCCGGTGGGCATGGTTTTCGCTTGCTCGAAACCCAAAAACCGCTAGTGTATCGGGCGTTCCCCGGTGGTGTTCAACCCACCGCCCCTATTCCGCCATCTTCGGGAGTCACGGCTGACCATGGAAAACGTCGCGAAGCACCGCCCATCGTTTGCCACGCTTTGCGGGGTCTGGTTCGTGCTCGTCGCCGTGTCGGTGGCGGGTCGGCTCTGGCAGCCGGCCTTCAACGTCACGCCCCTTGCCGGGGCTGCCATTGCGGCTGGGGCGGTGTTTCCCAATCCGTTGGTGGCGGTCACGGTGCCGCTGGCTGCCCTGTCCATCAGCAACCTCGCCTTGCCAGGCTACGGCAGCTCGGCGGGCAGCCTGATGATGGCCGCCGTGGTCTATGCGGCATTTGCCTGGCCAGTGCTGCTGGGGGGACTGGTCCGGAACGGCCGGCTCCTGTCGATCGCGGGCGGTGCCCTGGCCAGTTCGCTCGTGTTTTTTCTGTCCACGAACTTTGCACACTGGTGCCTGGGCAACGACTACCCTCACACGGTGGCCGGACTGCTCGCCTGCTACACGGCCGGACTGCCGTTCTACCGCTGGATGCCGGTCGGTGACGTGGCCTGGAGTCTGGCGTTCATGGGCGGCTTGGCCGCGTTTGGTGCCGTTGCGAGTTCGCCGCGGCTGATTTCGTCGCATCCCGCGAAGGCTGCTTGACTGCGGTCGGCAACGGCTCAGAATGAGGTGCTGTCCGCGGAGTGTGAAAGCGGGCCGTGGTCGAGAGAAGTTCCAAAAAGAACGTTTGGGTTCGCACCGCTGCGGGAATGGCGGAATTGGCAGACGCGCCAGGTTGAGGGCCTGGTGGTAGTAATACCGTGCAGGTTCAAGTCCTGTTTCCCGCATTTCTTATCCACAGCCCGAGAGTCCGATGAGTTCAACGCCAGAGCCTTCCTCGACGCCCCCGGAGGGCACCGCCGAATCCCAGCCTGGAATGCAGTCCGAGCAGGCGGATTCGGGCCAGGGGGCTGAGAACTCGCAGCCCAGGCGGATTCCCATCGGCACGCAGCGGCCCGGCGTGAAGCCTCCGCGTTCCGCGCCGAGGTATGAGTATTTTTCCGCGCAGGCCCCGGCCGCGACCGCCGGTCTGCAGGCGCCGGGATCGCCACTCCCGGCAGCCTCGGTCCCGGCGGCCGCCACGCCTCCGACGCCGGGAGCATCGGTTCCGGCTCCGGCGGCAACCCCATCGCAGGCAGCCGAGCTTGCACCGTCTCCGGCCGCATCAACTCCGGTCGCATCTGGCCACGCCGGCGCGCCGCCGCGCCGCGAAGGGCGGCGTGACAAGCGCGGCGGTACTTCCGAGAAATCTCCGTTCAAGGATGTGCTTCCTCCGCAAAAGCGTGTCGCTGTCCCCAACCTGCGGGCGGCCCTCGACGATGACCTGGAACAGGATTTCGAGGCAGCGTTGGCCGGCGTGGCGATCGACGACCTGATCACCGCATCGACGTCGGCACGGGCCGACGCGCCGCTCGAGCCTGGCGCGAGGGTTGCGGGCACGGTGCTGTCGCTTGGCACTGACACGGCCTTCATCGATCTGGGCGAGCGCCGGCAGGGCGCGATGAAGCTCGCCGGTCTCGATCTCGAACTCGTGCCCGCCGTCGGTGACGTGTTGCAGCTGAGCGTGGGTTTGAGAAACGAGGATGACGGCCTCTACGACGTCGCCTTCGCCAACCGCGCCGTGGCCGTCGAAGACTGGTCGCAGATTCAGGCTGGCATGATCGTCGAGGCCCGCGTGACGGCTGCCAACAAGGGCGGCCTCGAATGCGACGTGGCGGGGCTGCGAGGCTTCATGCCGGCGAGCTTGGTGAGCACCTGGCGGGTGGAGAATCTGGAGGAGATGATCGGGCAGACGCTCGAAAGCCTCGTTACCGACATCGTGCCGGCGGCCCGGAGGCTCGTGCTCTCGCGGCGAGCCGTGATCGAGAAGGCTGCCGCCGAGGCGAAGATCAAGCTTTTGGAAACACTGGAAGTCGGCACCACGCTCGACGGCATCGTGCGGTCAGTCCGCGATTTTGGCGCCTTCGTTGACATCGGCGAAGGGGTCGAGGGGCTCGTGCATGTGAGCCAGCTCTCGTGGGACCGCGTCGCGAATCCGGCCGACGTTCTGCAGACCGGCCAGCGGGTGCGGGTGGTGGTCAAGAAGATCGACCGCGACACTGGCAAGATCGGCCTTTCGGCCCGCGACCTCGTGGAGAGCCCCTGGCAGCGGGCCGGCGAGAAATACCACGTAGGGGCGACCGTCCGCGGCGTGGTGAGCCGGATCGCCCAGTTTGGCGCGTTCGTCAAGCTCGAGCCGGGTGTCGAGGGGCTCGTGCATGTGTCGGAACTGGCGAATCGCCATGTCCGCAGCGTGGGCGACGTCGTGAAGGAAGGGGAGCCGGTGGAGTGCCGCGTGCTCTCCATCGATCCCGAAGAACAGCGGATGTCGCTCTCCATCAAGGCGCTGGTGGCGCCGTCGGCCGTGGCCTCTGGTGATGATGCAGCCGATGAGGATGCCGCTGAGGAAGCCCCCGCCGCGCCGGTCGTGAAGAAACATTCAGGCGTGCTGAAGGGTGGCACGGGCCGCGTTGGCAGCAAGTCC
>JBIIOL010000472.1:0-3370 GCA_044336965.1 Pirellulales bacterium
ACGCAGCTTCGCCACGATCTCGTCGGGGCGGTGCTTCTTCCGTCTTCTCGTCATCGAAAGTCTCCTTGCCCGTAGGGCAGTAGACCTTCATACCGACTGGATCAGGATTTCCAAGGCAGGCCAGCTGGTATTAGTCGGCCCACTCCCGCTCCTCTTTCTGGCCAACTATGAGGCTTTTGCATGGCCCCCTGAGCACCCGCATAACGTAAGCGGCGGCATTTGCCGGGGGTTTTTTGATGCGGTAGTGGAGCCTGATCACCTTCCACACTTTCTCTCTGTAAAGCTCCCGCAAACCCAGCAAAACCTGCTTCAGTGGCACATCGCTGTACTCCAACTCAAAATATCGAATGACCTGCCGCCGGTAGTCCTTCAGCTTGGTTTTTCTCATAGGCTCCTTTGGGGTGAGGAGGGATGCCGGGCATAAACCAATACGACCGCCGTTCAAAATTGGGCCAAATTTTCTTGTCCAGGCGGGGGCCGGGCGAATTCACCCCTAGTCAGTATCAAACTCGTTTGGGCGGGCTGGTGGCGTATTCCGACAGTCTTCGAAACTGGCTATGTGCCACCCCCTGCCCACACTTCGGTCGGCCGAAGCAGGAGTGATCAATTCACCGGCATACCTCACGCAACTCCACCGTGAGTGCCCACGATCCTCAGCCGACTGGCTTCATCCGAGCTTGCGTGCCCTTGATGTGTGTAAGCCCCCAGTCTCGTAACGCCCCGAGGACGGGCAACAACGTTTTGCCCTTTGCGGTCAGGCGATAGCCGTGACGCCCGGTGGCCGAGCTTGGGCTGAACGACTCTGCCAGTCCAGAGCGAACCAGGCGATCCAGCCGATTGGACAGGATGTTTGTGGCTATCCGCTCAGGCGATGCGGAGAACTCTTTGAAAAGCGCCTTGCCACAGGCCAGGTCTCTCACAAGAAGGAGTGTCCACTTGTCCCCGATGAGATCGAGAGCACAGGCGACAGGGCACACCGAACGCTTCGCCATCTTCACGAAACCACCTCGCTCATGAAACCGCTTACCCGATCGCTTGACAGAATCCACATCACTTGCAAGATACAAGTTTGTACTTGCGTATTGCAAGTGAAAAGAGCTCATCGGGAGACTTGTGGTGACTTCATTCAATCGACATCCGTCCGTCACCGCCCTCCGGAGCCAGACACGGCAGCCTCGCCCCGGCACGCTCCCCGCCGAGGAACTCCGTCGCTTGTGTCTGGAAGCCGGAGCAGATGATGTCGGTTTCGTCCGGATCGACAGGCCGGATATCGCCTCGGAGCGAGCGGGCGTTCTGCAGGTCTTTCCCTCTGCCAAGGTTCTCATCAGCGTGGTCTGCCGTATGAACCGGGAGCCAGTACGAAGCCCTGCCCGGTCGATCGCCAACCTTGAGTTCCATCACTCCGGCGACCGTGTCAACGAAGTGGCCCGGGACATCGTCCGTCGGCTCGAAGACCGTGGCATCCGGGCGATGAACGCTCCGATGGGGTTCCCGATGGAGACCAGCGATTTTCCGGGAAAAATCTGGGTGGTGTCCCATAAGCCGGTGGCCGTGGCTGCGGGGCTCGGGCAGATGGGACTGCATCGCAACGTCATCCACCCACGGTACGGATCCTTCATTCTGCTGGGGACGATTTTTGTCGATGTCGATGTCGATCAGGAGGCACAGCCTGTCGACTACAACCCCTGCGTCAGTTGCAAACTGTGCGTTGCCGCCTGTCCGGTGGGGGCCATCAAGCCGGAGGGCAGTTTCGATGCCAGTGCGTGCATGACGCACAACTATCGTGAGTTTCTGCACGGGTTCACAGACTGGGTCGAGCACGTCGCCGATAGCCACGATGCCAAGGACTACCGCAGCCGCGTGACCGATCAGGAATCAGTCTCGATGTGGCAAAGCCTGAGCTTCGGGGCCAACTACAAAGCTGCCTACTGTCTCGCCGTGTGTCCGGCCGGAGAAGATGTGCTGGCCCCTTTTGTCGACGACCGCCCGGCCTTTCTGGCCGGGATCGTAAAGCCCCTGCAACAGAAGCAGGAAACCATTTACGTCGTGCCTGGGTCAGATGCCGACGAATACGTCACTCGGGTATTTCCTCACAAGACAAAGCGGCACGTCAGCAGTCTCCGTCCAACGACCATCACCGGTTTTCTCGATACTATGCATGTCGTTTTTCAGGTGGGACAGGCCAAGGGCATCGATGCCGTGTATCACCTGATCTTCACCGGCAAGGAGCCGGCCGAAGCCACTGTCACGATTCGACAGCAGACCCTGCATGTGCAGCGGGGCCTGATCGGCAAGCCCGACTGCACTGTCAAAGCCGACTCCCAGACCTGGCTGGGCTTTCTTCGGAAGGAACGGAGCATCGGCTGGGCACTCCTCACAGGCCGCATCCGGGTTCGAGGTGGTCTCAGCCGACTTCAAGCCTTTGGCCGCTGTTTCCCCGGCTGAGTCGCTCCACTGACGAGTTTCAGCAAATCAGCGGCGAGATACTCTGGTGCCTGAGTCTGACCCTCTGCCACCCAATCGATACGCTCCGTTGTACGCCACCTGTTGCCACAACCCCGATATCCTGAGGGAAAACCGGCATTCCGAACCGTCCTCCTCGGGGAGCTTTGGCCCTTTTTGAAGGTGGCCGCAAGAAATCGCCCGAAGCCGCAGAGTGTCGCAAGTCCTTTGTTGGCTTTGTTTTTTCATGGGGATGCCGTTTTAATGGCGACGTCTTGGGCGGGATTGCCCACCCTGCTACCGTTTTCCCCGAGGCCGCCGGCAGGGCCCCCGAACGCATAACGCATTGAGATGACCATGGGCCGTAAACCACAGCAAGCTCGCAGCATTCTTTCGATGGCCCGAATGCTTGACGCCGCCGAGGCGATTTTCGCAGAGGGCGGGGATGGCGCCCTCACTGTGGAAGCCGTCATCACGCGTGCGAAAACATCGGTAGGGAACTTCTACGGTCGGTTCGGCGACCGCGACGGCCTGCTCCAAGCGATGCACGAGCGGTTTCTCCTGCGGCTCGGAGGCGCGGCGCACGTGGCAGTCGCAGCAGCCGGCAACGAAAAAACCCTGGCAGGCGCGGTCGAGGTGTTCCTGTCGCACCTCTTCACTGCCACGCAGGAGTACCGCAATTCAGCCCGCTTCTTCGTTCTCCACCGTTCGGCCGACCAGAACCTGCGGGCCCAGGGCATCCGGGCGAACGCCGTGTTCGCCGGCATTTTCACCACGCTCGTGCTGAGCCACCGCGATGAGATCGCCCATGCCAACCCGGAGACCGCGACCGATGTGGCCTGGCGGATGGTGTATGCGGCTTTAGCCCAGCAGATGATGTTCGACGACCAGGAAGTCAGCGGCAAGCCGATGACCATCCCGGCGCTGG
>JBIIOL010000473.1:0-3369 GCA_044336965.1 Pirellulales bacterium
AGCCGCCGACTACGGCCGCGGCGATGGCATTGAGTTCGTGGCCGCGGCCCTGATTCACGGGCGCCGCCACCGATTCGTTGGCCATGAAGAAGAGGCCCGCCAACGCTGCTGTCATCGCACCGAAGCAGTAGGCGAACCACTTGACGTTGTCGGTGCGGATGCCAGCGAGCCGCGCGGCCTGCTCGTTGCCGCCCAGAGCGTGGATGTGCCGGCCAAGCACCGTCCGTGTGAGGAGCAGCCAGGTCACGATCGCGAGCACCCCGAATACGGCCACCGGAATCCAGACGTTGTCGCGGACCGTCTTGAAGAAGGGATCGGAGATGTTGATGAGGGCGCTTTTCGTGGGCGTGAGCGCTGCCGTGGTGCTCTCGCAGAGGGCCCTCGCGAAGCTCCGCAGGCCCACGAGCGTCGCCAGCGTCGCGATGAACGGGGGCAGTCGCACGGCGGTGATCAGCCATGCATGGAGCGTGCCCACGAGGAACCCGACCAAGAGGCTTGCCAGGCAGCCAGCGACTACGGCCGCGGCGCCGACCGGCTTGAAGCCCATCATCTGGGCCGGGGCGAGCGCCAGCATCGTCGTCGCGCAGACGGTTCCCGACAGGGCGATCATCGAGCCTGCCGACAGATCGATCCCACCGGCAATGATCACCACGGTGGCGCCCAGGGCGAAGATGCCGAGCAGGGCCGTGTTGCGGGCGATGTCACGGATGCTCTCGAGCGGGCGAAACCAGTAGCTGTGATTGGCATCCACCAGGGCCGTCAACGCGATGGCGATCGCGATGGCGACGACCAGAGCCCACTCACCTGGACGGAGAAGGAACGTCGGCTTGTGCGACGAGTGCGACTGCGACATGGCTGGGGCTCTGGATAGCGGCCGTGGGCCGGCGTCAGGAACTCGACAGGCCATACTTGGCCAGCCACTCACGGAATGCCGGCAGCGGCATGATCTCGACGCCCTTCGATCCGGCCGACTCCGCGCCGGCCTTCATCGAGTTGAGCGGCGACTCCGTGTTGGGAACGATCAGCCGCAGACCCGTCGTGTAGATGTCACCATCGGGCTCACCCCGCCGCGGAAACATCTCTTTGATGGTTGCTTCGTCAGCCCCGAGCATGGCCTTGAGCAGGCGGACGGTCTGGATGCCCATCTCGAAGGGATTCTGCACCACCATGGCGTCGATTTTGCCGTCGGCCATGTGGTTCAGGGCCGCGGCCTGGGCATCGAACGTGATGACCGTCAGGCGGTCGCGGACACCGCGTTCCTGTGTCACCTCGGCGATGGCCGGGGCGTTGTAGGCCCAGATGCCGACAAGCGCCACCACGTCTGGGTGGTTGACCAGGGCCGTGCGGACATTGTCACGGGCCTTGGAGAGGTCCATCTCGTCGCTCATGCGATCGACCTCGGTGAAGCCGCTGCCGATCGCCTCCTTGAAGCCGTTCATCCGCGCCCGCGCGTTGTCGTTGTCGGTAAAGCCTGCAAACTGCACGTAGCCGCCCGCCGTCTTGCCACGGCTCTCAAGAAGCGTTTTGGCAGCGGTGCCGAGCAGCCGGCCGCCCTCGATGTTGTCGGTGCCGATGTAGAAGGGCCGCGCGTCACGGAACGTGTTGCGGTTCACGTCGCTGTCGACCGTGATCACCTTCACACCCTTGGCGGCGAGGTTCTTCATCTCCTCGACGATCGCGGCATTCTCCGCCTGGATGACTGAGATGGCCACGCCGGCCACATCGGACTGGCTGGCGAGCTGCCGCAGCTTTTCGATCTGCCCCTGCGCCGACGCGTTGTTCTTCTCCATCACGACTCGCAGCCCCTGCGACTCGATACCGAATTGCTTCGCGCCCTCGATCAGGCCGGCATTGCACGCATCCCAAAAGGGATCGTCGCCGTTGGTGATGAAGATCAGACGCTTGGGGCCGGACGCACCACCGCCGGAGCCCGACGGAGCGCCAGCCGTCGTCGCCGACGTGTTGGCGGCACGCTGATCGGAGCAGCCGGCGAGGGCCAGACAGCTGCACAGCAGGAGCGTCACAAAGTCGCGGCGGGGAAAGGAGAATGTTCGGTCGCGCATGATTGTGTTCCCGTGCTTGAGCCTGAAGGTTCACCCTCGAATCGCTCAGTAGCGTAGCCCATTTTTTCGGACATGCACCAGTGGCGCCTGTTCGGGACCGACGCCGGCCGCGAGGACTCGGGCCAGGATGATCACATGGTCGCCCATCTGCCCGCCACTCCCGCCTGCCTGCGTCACGGCCTGGCACTCCAGCCAGGCGATCGCTTCGGGGATCACGGCCGTGCCGGAGGGACTTCGGTGGACGGCCATGCCGGCGAAGGGATCCTCGCCCGGGGCCGCGGGCTTCCCAAAGCGGCCCACCAGCGAGCGCTGGGATTCGCCGAGCACGTTGACGACGAACGGCGTGCACTGGTCGATCGCGTTCAGGAGATCCCGCGATGCACCCACCGCGATCGTGATCAGCGGCGGCGCGAAGCCGCCTTGCATGATCCAACTGGCGAGCATGACCCGGTCAGTTGCGTCGGCGGCATCTTCCTGGCCACGCCATGTCACCACAAACAGGCCGCTGGGAATGCGTCCCAACGCAAGGCCGATGGCTTCGACCGGTTCACTCTGGGAGTTTGGCTGTGGCTGCGTCATGACGGTCGTGGTGTGAAAGGGCGGTGAATGGGGGCTTCGGAAGTTCGCAGGATTGCCCCGGTTTCCCCGGTGACACGCCTGCCCGCGATCGCGGCGGGGCGATGCCGTTCAAAGCGATTCCTTCGCTGGCGCAACGCGCTTCGCGAAGCCGATCAATCTGTGGCTATCCAACGCACGTCCGTAGAGTGTCGCAGTGGCATTCATGATCCGCAACCCGTGTCGGGTTGCAAGGGTTTGCCACTCGCGTTGCTCGTTTCCGCCGATGGGTTTCATGCTGGTCCGTCCACTGCCACCGACAGGAGTGACTGGGTGCCGTCCGCTGCCGGACGGCGCCGGGCGTCGTCGCACGCCGGGCCTGTTCGTGGCGGTGCTGTTGGCCCTGCTGGCTGGGTCGTCGGAGGCGGCTGACGAACTGACCTGGACCGACATGCGAGCAGACTCGACAGGTAGCTCCCTGCTCCCGACGCCGCTTCAGGAATCGGCCCCGATTGGCGAGCTGGGCGGCGAGCCGCAGCTGCAAGTGCTGCCGCCCACACAGCCCCGCGGGCCGGTCGTCCTCGACATGCCCTATGAGGCCGCGCCGTGCTGCCCGGATGAATGCACCGTGCCCGGCGGCGGCTTCCCCGAAGGATTCGACGACCTGTGGGCGGCGCGGCCATGGTTCTGGCAGATCATGCCCAACAACCTCATCTACACGAGCTACCTCGCTGGGCCGAAAGAACCGCGG
>JBIIOL010000052.1:0-11543 GCA_044336965.1 Pirellulales bacterium
GTATCCCGCGGATTCCAAAATGCCCATCCAGCAACTCGCGGCCGGCGACGTCGAATCCAATGCCGTCGTCCGTCACCGTCAGGCACAGGCCGTCCGGCCCGGACGCGACCCGCACCTCGATCGCCGCCGCATCTGCATGTTTCAAGGCGTTGTTGACCGCCTCCCGCATGATCCGCAGTAGCTGGTATTGCACGAGGGACGGCACGCGTGGCAGATCGCCGGCGGCGTCGAACCGAATCGGCACGGTGGTGAGCGACCGCAAATAAGCCACCTGCGCCGCCAGCGATTCCAGGAGCGAGCCATCGTGGCGGGCCGGATCGCGGAGATCCCAGAGGAAGTCATGGGTCTCCGACTGAAGACGGGCGAGCAGGCCTCGCTGCTCCTCCAACACGTGCCGGGACCGCTCGTCGGCCGCCCGATGGGCCGCGGCATCCAGCCGTAACGAGATGCCGGCGAGATCCTGTTCGAGCGTGTCGTGAAACTCGCGGGCGATACGATGGCGCTCCTCGGTAGCAGCCTCTGCCTGCAGTTTTTTCTCGATGAACGCCAGTTGCCGCGTCACCTGGCGACGCAGCAGCATAACCCAGACGCTCGCAATGCCCGCGACCATGGCCACAGCTGCGAGTGCGGCCGCCAGCCGGTGCGGCTTCCACCAGGATGGGGCACGAACGAGCCGCACATCGGCTGCGGATCGCAGCAATAGTTGCAGCTGCCCGAACGGCCGGGGCACCATGATCCTGCCAACCTCGGCAGGGTCGGTCGCGTCCTCGCGCACGATCCCGGTCACCATCACCTCGCTCCCAGGCTCCATTCGTCGCAGGATCCGAAACGTGTCCGGCTGTGCCACGGCCACCGCGCTCGTACTCCCCGAGTTGAGCAGCACGACGCCACCGCGGCCGTTTGCCTGCACGTCGACGACACGCGCCGGAAAGGTGACGAGGCAGCCCTTGTAATCACCCGGTGCGGCGATGGAACCGTGATACGACGCGTGCAAGTTAATGCCTACGATTTTCTCGGGAGTGATCCGGATTGGCGCCAGCGGCCTGTCTGCTGCGAGCCGCCGCACCACGGCCTCCACGATTCCAGCGACGTCGCGATGGCCGTCGACGAAACCAGAAACCTCAACCCGATCCCCGGCGAAAAACCGCTCGGACGAGGATGTCTCCACCCGCACGCCCATCGTGCCCTCCTGGAGATAGAGAAACTCCGAGGGCTCGGCGAACGTGACCGTTCCCTGCGTCCGAATCCGACGCCCTTCGGCGGGTTCCGGACTGTATTGGGCGATCGCCTGCAGCGACACCATTGGAGCGTCGAAGGCTGATCCTGCCGCGGGACGTTCGACGGCGATATCAGCGGCGTGGACGATCAACACCCGGGGGGAGAGAAACTCGCCTCGGGTGTTGAATCGCATCGCCCCGACGCCCACCAGCCGGACGGCCGCATCGACGAGCGAATCCGGTGGCCCGTCGAGCGCTGCCTTGGGCACCGTGGCCTCGAAGCGATGGCCGCAGTCATCGAGCACGAGGCGCCATTCGTCGGCTGAATCCCGAAAGCCCTGCACCACCCCCCGCACAGTGACCCGCAGGCAATCATCCGCGCCGCTGAAGAACCGGTCCCTATCAACGGGCCGTGGCTCGGGCTCGGAGCGCTCGCCAAGGATGCGGATGCCAACGGGCGAGATGTTCGGGGAATAACCGCCCCGGTTGGCCCACCCATGGACTTCGACCTCCAAGCCGGGAGTGAGCCGGGCGAGCACGCTGGAATCGATCTGCGGAACACCGGGTCGCTCGGGCTGCGGAGGAGTGTCGATCCAGATGCCGCCCGAATCATCCTGCACGATGAGGCCATTCGCTCCGCGCCACGTCACAACACCCCGCACCGTCACCTGCCGCCGGGCGGTAGCATTGATGTCGGCGAGCACGTCGCGGATCGACACGAGCGGCGGGAGGGCCTGGCTCTCTTCACCTCCAACAGCAGCCGCAGCCGCAAGGCAGGCCGCAGCCCGCAGCACACAGTTCGCGATGACTGTCCAAGCGAGGCGTTTCCGAGTGGAGTGTGTCCATCGACCCATCGTGTGTATCACCTCGAAAGCCAGCCGCTGCCACGGTCGGCTCGCCTGTTGATCGCCGAGATACGCAGGGCTGTTCGCGGCAGATCAGCCGTCCGGCGTGTCGATGAGCTGCTGGAGTCTGGCTGCCAGTTCGGGCGGAAAACGGGCGGGCCAGGTGGCATCGATGAGGCCGACCTCCAGCATGTCGAGGAGGTGCACCTGGTCTTTGCGCCGGTATGACGTGAGCTTCATCCGCACCAGCGGCTCGAGGCCGAGCACACGATAGGTCTTGAACGACGTCGATTCCGACACGTCCGGCACCGCCGCGACATACTCGGGCCGCACCTTCTCGCCGGAGAAGATCACGTGCACGGCATCACGGGCCTTGGCCCCGGGACCGTCGAGAAACATCTCGATACCGGCGGTCCGGCGATGGACGAAACCATTCTTCTCAAGCGCATGCGCGGCGCGACCGAGGTCTTCGCGTCGCAGCACGAGATCGACATCCTGCGTGAACCGCACCGCCGACTCGTCAATCTGTTCCACCCAGGCCATCACGGCATTGCCGCCGATCACGGCATAAGGAACGCCCGCCGCCTCCAGGGCGGCCGTTGACCGCAGCAGTCGGTCGCGAATTTTCTCCACGGCTCGCTCCATGCGGTCGAGGGCCATCAGGCCGTCATACTCGGCATTGGATTCAGTCATTGGAAGTGCCAGACTCGGTCGCTGTGACCCTGCGCCGCGGTGGGAACGGCGGCAGCCCGCAGGGCAGGCTATCCCCTGTAGGATAGCCCCGCGCGCGGCAGGCCTGCAAAGCCCACCGGTCGATTGCCCAACTCGAGTTCCCGGCTCAAATTCCCTCGGCCACTCCAAAAATGCCGCGGTCTTGCCGGCCACCTGATCGACGATGCTACCCTGTCTGGCCGTCTCGTCCGACGAGATGAGCCACGATTTTTGAGAAGGGAATGAACACGGAAAAGGAGATCGCATGAATATCCAGGGCTACCTCGGCATCGATGCCGGCACGCAGGGTCTCTCCGTCATCTTCTGCGACGAGACACTGAAAATCCTCGCCCACGGAGAGGGCGCTTATGCAATGGTGCCTGGCCTCGCCGCCGACTGCTACGAGCAGCACCCGGGCGACTGGGAGCAGGCAATTACCACGGCCATGGCCGACCTGCGACAGAAGCTCACAGGTTCTCGTATCGAAATGGAGGTGCAGGCGATCGGCATCTCGGGCCAGATGCATGGCGAGGTGCTGGCTGACGAACTCGGCCGCTCGCTTTCCCCCGCGCGGCTCTGGTGCGACAGCCGCAACGAGGCCGAGGGTCACGAGCTTACCGAGAAGCTCGGCGTGAAGATGCCAAAGCGGATCACGAGCGCCCGCTGGCTCTGGACGATCCGCCACCAGCCCGACAAGGCCGCCAAGGTGGCCCACATCACCACGCCCGCCGGCTGGATCGCCTTCCGGCTCACGGGCCAGTGGAACCTCGGCATCGGCGACGCGGCCGGCATGTTTCCGATCGATCAGAAGACGCTCGACTACGACTCGAAACTCCTCGCCGATTTCGACGCGGTGGTCGCAGCCACGATGCATGGCAAACAGCTGCGGCCGCTCCGCGACCTGTTGCCCCATGTGAAGAAGGCCGGCGCAGACGCCGGCACGCTCGATGGCCACGGGGCCACCTTGCTCGGCCTGCCGACCGGCATCCCGGTGGCGGCCGCCGAGGGGGACCAGCCGGCGGCGCTGGCCGGCTCGCTGATCGGTGCGGCGGGGATGGTGTCGATGAGCTTCGGCACGAGCGTCGTTGCCAACGCGGTGGGCGACCGGGCCTTCCAGGGCATCTCCCGCGCGGTCGATCATTTCTGCGCGCCCGACGGCAAGCCAATCAACATGGTCTGGCTGCGGAACGGCACCACGGCGATGAACACTGTGGTGGAGATGTTCGGCCGGGTCAACGGCGGTGGCCGCGGCGACGCCTTCACTACCGTGATGCCGCAACTGCTCGCGTCTCCCGACGACTGCGGCGGCCTGCTCGCCCTGCCCTTCATGGACGACGAGCCGGGCCTCGGCGTGTCACGGGGCGGCACGGCCTGCGTGATGGGCTTGAACGACACAAACGCCACGCCGGGCAACGTCGCCAAGGCGATGCTCCTGGCGACGATCTTCAACCTGAAGATGGGCAGCGACGAGCTCGACAATCAGGGCTTTCCGCGGACGGAGATCGTGCTCTCCGGTGGTGTCACGAAGACGCCGGCGGTTGGCCAGATCCTGGCCGACGCCTTCAACACGCCGGTGACAATCCTCGACGGTGCCGCCGAGGGCACGGCCTGGGGGGCGACCCTGATGGCGAAGTATCGCCATCTCTCGATCGCTGGTCGGGCCCCGGACTGGGCGGCATTCCTCGCCGGCCACGCCAGCGGCACGCCGACCCGGTTCACACCGCGGCCGTCAGCGACCGCCGTCTATCACGCGATGGAAAAACGCTACCGCCGGCTGGTCACCCTCCACGGTCAGCTCGAAGCCGCCGTCGAATGACGACGGTGACGATCCCCCGGCTCACGCCGTGGGCTTTTATGCCGCATACAAGCCCGAAGCGTCAGCGCCGGGATTCCCCGTCCGCATTTACCGCGGTGCGGTTTCACTCACCGCCAGCATCCGCTCGAGCGCCGTCACGGCCCACTTCGCCGTTTCGTCGTCGACCCGGATGACGTTCACCGGCTTCCCGGCCTCGAGGTGCTCAAGGCTCCAGCAGAGGTGGGCAAGATCGATGCGATACATCGTCGCGCACATGCAGACCACCGGCGAGAGAAAACGGATCGTCTGCTCAGGATGCTGCTGCTCCAGCCGCTTGACCAGATGCATCTCCGTGCCGATCGCCCAGGTCGTGCCGGGCGGGGCGGCCTCCACCTGCTTGATGATATAGCTCGTCGAGCCCGCGAGATCGGCCTTGTCGACCACCTCCATCGAGCACTCCGGATGCACGAGCACCTTCACGCCCGCGAGGTTTGCCCGCATGGCATCGACATGCTCCGGCCGAAACATCGCATGCACGCTGCAGTGCCCCTGCCAGAGGATCACGCGGCTCTTCTCGATCTGCGAGGCCTCGTTGCCACCGAGCATGGGCTCGTGTGGATTCCAGACGCACATCTCGTCGAGCGGGATGCCCATCTTCCGCGCCGTATTCCGCCCGAGATGCTGGTCGGGGAAAAAAAGCACTCGCTTCGTCTTCGCAAACGCCCAGTCGAGCACGGCCCGGGCATTGCTCGACGTGCAGACGATGCCGCCGTGCCGGCCGCAGAAGGCCTTGAGGCTGGCTGCCGAGTTGATGTACGTGACGGGCGTGATGTCGGAGGTGTCGATCACGGTGCCGAGGTCGGCCCAGGCATCTTCCACCTGCTCGATGGCGGCCATGTCGGCCATCGAGCAGCCAGCGGCCATGTCGGGCAGCACGACCGCCACGCGGCGGCCACCCCGCGCTGCCACCTTCTCGGGACGGTTCACGAGGATGTCGGCCGTCTCCGCCATGAAGTGGACGCCGCAGAAGGCGATCGCCTCGCATTGCTGCCGCTCGGCCGCCGACTTGGAGAGCTGGTAGGAATCGCCCTGGAGGTCGGCATGGGCGATCACGCCATCCTGCTGGTAATGATGGCCGAGGATCACCAGTCGCTCGCCCATCCGGCGACGGACCGCCTCGATCCGCTCGCTGAGAACGGCGTCACTCAGGCCCCGGTAGGCCGCAAGCGGTCCGGCGGGCTCCGTGTTGGGAAGAACGGTGGTCATCATGGCCCCCAGTATACGTGGCAAATGCCCGTGCGATGTCGTCCGAAAACGCTATACTGTCGAGCCGGCGGGTGGCCCCGGCGGCGGCCCGCACAGCCGGCGAGCAATCCGGTTTCTTTCCTCTTTGAAGACTATCTGAAGGACGGCAGGGCGTTATGGCGCGAAAAGTGGTGAATCGCAAGGAACTCCGGGCCCAAAACGATGCGGCCGAGGCCCGCGAGAAGACGAAGAAGTCGCCCAAGGAAAAGGCGGCCAAGACGCCCAAGGCGAAGAAGGAAAAGGTCGCCAAGGACCCCAGCAAGGCGGCCGCCAAGAAGCCCAGCCGGAAAAAGACGGCCAAGGAAGCGCGGATGAAGGCCTACTGGGGTGTCTACAACCAGGGTATGAAGCGTCTGGCGATGTTTGAATACTCCGACAAGAAGGCGGCCGAGAAGAAGGCGGCTGACCTGGTCGCTTCGTCCCGGACCAACCATTTCATCCAACTCGTCAAGGAAGCGATCACCGAGTAAGGGTGGTCGAGGGTGGTATTCATGCGATCCATGATGGTCGGCGCCGCGAGGATGGCCGTCGAGACGAAGCGGTCTGAGGAACCGCGCTTCACGGCGGCTCGCCACGTGCTCGTGCTGCTGGCGGCGGCGGTGCTGCTGTCGGCGAGCGGATGCACGAAAGCACCGGGCAAGAAGGGCAAGCTGGCGGCTGACGGCAGCGGGTCGAAAGAGGTCGAAACCGCGGAGGGCGACGGCGTTGATGCCGACACGGCAATCGCGGTCGATGACGGGAAGGTGGAAGTTTGCTCGCCGACGGGCTGGACCCGCGCCCCGCAGTCGAAGGACTATCTGGTCAAATACATCCCGAGTCGGAAGAAGACGTTTCCATCGATCGTCGTGATGGCTGCCGATGCTCCCGAGGGCATCACCGAGGTCGATGGCGATGCCCAGAAGGATTTTGTCGCGGCGATCGCGGCCAGCCTCGCTGGAACCTACTCGCAGAACGGCAAGAGCACGCTGATCAAGAAGCCCGCTGCGGTTCGGCTCGGTCCCCACTTCGGCGTCACATGGGCCGCCCCCGCCACGATGAAGGTCGACGGCGTCAAGGAGTCGATCGATCGGACGAGCTATGCGTTGATCATCGGCGGAAGGATGTACACCGTCGAGGTGCGGGCACCCAAGGGAAAGCTCGATGGCGAGGGCCGCGCGGCCGCCCGGGCCGTGGCATCGGCGATTGGTCCGCCCGGAGCCGCGGAGGAGGCAGGAGCCGCGGAAGGTGCTGCGGCAGATCCGGAGCCGGCCACAGAGGAAGCACCGGCTGCAAAGCCCGACGCCGCCACCGAGCAGCAGTAAGGAAGCCCAAAGCGGCATCCGCTGCATGCCCGGAGTCTCACGCCCAGGGGCTCTTCCAGTCGCCCCACGCCGCCAGATATCGCTTCAATCCGGGGACTTGGTCAGTGTGCGCCTCGATCCACTCGCGGGCCGATTCGATGAGGGTGTGCTCCCGCTTCAGGTCGATGTCTCCCGCCACCACTCGCGACCGCAGGAAGATGAAGTAGGTGTCGAGCACGTCGCCGCGGCAGTAGTCGTGGATCTCGGCCGCCTTGCCGGCATCCCAAAGGTCCTGCACCATGTGGCCGGCCACGTCCATCTTTCCCGGCTTGCCGATCAGATTGGCCGCCAACGAGAGCCCGCCGTTGAATCGGGAGGCACCGCTGTTGGTGAGCCACTCGTGGAGGTCGAGATGGGCCGACATGTTGTAGCGGTAGCGGGGCTGGTCAAAGCTGCGGGCGTCCTCCGCGAACCAGTCGGGGAGTTGCAGGCCGTAGCGGAAGGCGCAGAGTTCGAGCAGCGGCAGATCAAAGCCACGGCCGTTGAACGTCACGAGCGTGGGCCGGTTGTATTTCTGCCAGCCCTGCCAGAAGTTCTTCACGATCTCATGAGGCCTGGCCTCTTTCTCGTCGAGTGCCACGAGATCGAGCAGGCTGAAGTCCCGGGCCACCTTCGCGATCACCAGCGACACCGGGAGCTGGAAAGTGTAGGGAATGAAGTCCTTGCCGTTCTCCTCGAGCAGTTCCTCGCGGTATTTCGCAATGGCCTCGGCGGGGCTGAGGTTCTCCCCCGGATACTTCATCCGCGACACGAGCGCACCGTCGGCCACGCTCTCGATGTCGAACACGAAATAGGCGGTGTCGAGCTTGGCCATGGACAATCCTCCGGAGACGTCTGCCCTATCGACGGGCCAGCGGGTGCTTGAGCGGCAGCCAGGCACCGTCGGCCTTGCTCGACGCCACCGACTGCTCGATGAAATACATCCCCTCCACGCCGTCGCAGATGTTGGGATAGACGGTGTTCACCCTTTCGAACGGCTGGCCGGTGCCCGCCAGTTCCATCGCGTCGAAGGCGGAGCGGTAGACGTTGGCAAACGCCTCGAAAAATGCCTCCGGGTGCCCCGAGGGCAGCCGGCAGGAGGCCTTCGCCAGGGGGAGCGTGTAGGGGGCGTTGGGATCGCGGGTGTAGATCGCGTGGGGATGGCCGTTCTTTCGGACGAAGAGCTGGTTGGGATTTTCCTGGTGCCATTCGAGGCTCGCCTTCGTGCCGTCGATCTGGATCCGCACGTCGTTCTCGCGGCCGTGGCTGATCTGCGAGGCGGTCACCGTGCCCAGCGCCCCGTTCTCGTAGCGGATGACGGCATGGCCGTAGTCGTCCAGCGGCCGCGGCGGCTCGAAGATCTTGAGATGCGCGCTGATCGTGTCGGGCAGCAGGCCGGTCATCGACCGTCCGAGGTTGTAGGCATGGGTGCCGATGTCGCCGAAGCAACCGGCTGCGCCGCTCTTTGTCGGGTCGGTTCGCCAGGCCGCCTGCTTCTGCCCCTCGCTCTCGAGCCGCGAACGCAGCCAGCCCTGGATGTATTCCGCGCGGATCGCCTGGATCTCGCCCAGTTCTCCGGAGAGGACCATCTCGCGGGCCTGCCGCACGAGCGGGTAGCCGGTGTAGTTATGGGTGACGGCGAAGACGACGTTCGACTTCTGGACAATGGCCGCCAGTTCCTCCGCTTCCTTGAGCGTGAGCGTGAGCGGCTTGTCGCATACACAATGGAGGCCGGCCTCGACGGCGGCCTTGGCGACCGGAAAGTGCATGTGGTTGGGCGTGGCGATCGAGACGAAGTCGATCCGCTTGTCGGCGGGCAGGGCCCGCTCCCGGTCGAACATCTCCTGGTAGGAGCCGTAGGCGCGGGAGAGGTCGATGTCGTAATCGGCGGCGCTGGCCTTGGCCCGCTCGGGGTCGCTTGAGAGCGCGCCTGCCACGAGTGCAGCCCGGTTGTCGAGCACGGCCGCCGTCACATGGACCCGCCCGATGAATGAGCCCTGGCCGCCACCCACGATTCCCATCCGCAGTTTCCTGCCCAACGCGCCGTTCGTAGCCATAGTCCAATCCCCTTTCGTTCCTGTCGTCTCGAGCGTGAGTCTGTTTTGAGCGTGAAAACCGCCGCTCCCGCGCCGCGAACTCTATCACACCGCCGAAAAAAGAAAAAAAGGCCGTTCTGGAACGGCGACGGGAACGGCTGCTACGATTCAGGCGGCCCTACGAAGCCCTTCACCACATCTTTCGTCCAGGCGTGCCACCATGGGATTCCAGGATCGCGGCTACTCCCGCGACTCACATCAGCCGTTCATGGCGGACTGGACGGCCGTGATGACGATCATGGTCGTCAACATCGCCCTTTGGGTGGCCAACCTCGTGGCCGCTGGGCAGGTTTCAATCAGCGAATTCCTGTCGCTGCAGGGTGACCTGCCCCGCCATCTGCTGAAGGTCTGGGAACTGGTCACCTACGGCTTCGTCCACTCCCCGCTCGATCCGTGGCACCTGATCGGCAACATGCTCGGACTGTGGTTCTTCGGACGCGTGGTCGAAGACATCATGGGCCGCAGCGAGTTCTACAAGTTCTACTTCACGGCCATCGTCCTCGCCGGGCTGGCCTGGCTGGCGAGCGTGCAATTCGGTCCACGCGGCGACTCGCGACCCCCGACGCTGATCGGGGCCAGCGGAGGGGTCATGGCCGTCCTGGCGGTCTTCATCTGGAATTACCCGCGGGAAACGGTCTACATCTGGGGCGTGCTACCAGTGCCGGCCTGGGCCCTCGGACTGCTCCTGGTAGTGTTCGACGTACAGGGAGCGTCCGACAGGGGATCGCGAGTGGCCCACGTGGCCCACATCGCCGGTGCGATCTTCGGACTCTGCTACGCGTGGCGGGGCTGGAACTTCTCCGGACTGGGTGACCTCCAGGACCGGCTGCAGACTCAATTGCGGGGCCTGCGTCGCGGGATGCGGGTGGTGCGTCCACCGGAAGACGACGATGACAACGATCCGCCGCCGCGGCCCCGCGATCGTGACGACGTGGCGATGCAGGAGGCTGTCGATCGCATCCTCGAAAAGATCAGCCGATCCGGCGAGGCAAGCCTCACGCCCGCAGAACGCGACACGCTCACCCAGGCCAGCCGCCGGCTGAAAGAGCGGATGCGGTAGCGCTGGCTTCCCCATCGCAAGCCCGAAGCGCCAGCGAGAGGAATCCGCGTTTCAATCCGCGGATGACTGCATCCACGGGCTGCTCGGCCCTGACTAAGGCTGCTGGGGTGCTGCCGGCGTGTCGAGTGCGGCCAGGGTTCGCTGGGCGATGGCCTTCACTTCGGCGGGGCTTCTCATCGCCTTCTCAATCTGTGTGAACGCTTCGCAGAGGACACCGGTCGGATCGGCGTTCTTCGTCTTCAGTTCTTCCCGCAGCAGTTCGAATCCCATGAACTCGCTTTCGACCGGGCTGCCAGCCGCGTAGCCCTCGAGCATCGTCCTGGCCCGATCCTGCGGTGAAAATTCCTTGGCGGGGATGACCTTTTCCTTGTAGCCCTGACTGCACCCCGTGCCCATCGTGACGATCATGGCGACTACCAGGATGCCCAGCGACGATGCACAAGTCCGAGCGGTCGCTGTCGGGAGCGTTCGCCACGCCTTGCACTCTGCAATCGCCATTGGGGGTTACCCCTGAAGGTTCAGAAAAGAGGTGTCAGAAATCGGTGGAAACGCTACCGCGGTCGTTGCGACCACCCAATCGCTGATAGACGGTGTAGTCGATTTCGTTGGGGATGTAGAGCACGGCCCCATCGCACATCGCCGCCGTCACGCCACTGCCGTGGGCACTCCGGGCTGGGAACACCCCGTCCACGCCAATGAGCCAGGCGCCGCTGGAAGCGGACGTGCTCGTGGGGTATTTCCAGTTGGGCGGAGCGACGGTGTTGTAACTGTTGTTGCGGAATGAGCTGTAATGCCAGTAGTCACCCACGTTGCTGTGGTGGCCGCTGGTGGCGCCGCCGTTCATGGCCGTTTCGGCAGCGGCACCGACCGCGTCCACTTGTGACTGCGGCGGCATGACCTTCGTGGTGATCGAAGAGATCGGAACCGAGTCGATCATGTCACGTGGAAAGGTGAAGACGGACCCGTTGTTGTCGCCGGTCAATGTTTCGGAGAGGAGGATCGTTTTGCTCAGACCATCGGTGATGGAGCCCAGCTTGGTGATCTTGCTCCGCTGCACTGGCCCGTTCATCAGTGGATCGTTCCAGTAGACCGTCGAACCGGTATTCCAAACATAGTTCACCCCAGGGGAAACCACGGGAGCGTCGGAGGGACAGCGGAACGCCGGCACTTTCCTCTTGCCGATGTTTTTGTTGTT
>JBIIOL010000474.1:0-3359 GCA_044336965.1 Pirellulales bacterium
ACCACCGACCGACCTCAGGCCTATGCCGCCCACGCCGATCACGATCGTGTCGGTGCCGGCTCCGCCCGCGACGGAGATGCCCGCGAAGGCGGGAATCGTCGCGAGGTTCACCGTGATCGTGTCGGCAGCGTCGTTGACGCTGATCCCCGCGATGGGCGCGGCCGTCGAGATCGTGCCGGCGGTTCTGGCGGCGGTGATCGTCAGCTGCTTGGAGGTGGCGTTGTAGGCGGTGCTCAGGTTGCTGATCTGCACACCGGCGTTGTCGAGCGTCAACGCGACGGTGTTGCCGACCAGGCTGACGACGACGTCATCGGCGGCGAGCATCGCGCGAGACTCGAGCCCGCCGAATCCGAGCAGGCTGTCGGCGTAGCCCGGCCCACGGCTGCGATCGAACTGCGAGGCAAACACCTGGCGGCGGCGAGCACCACGGCGGCGCGACGACTTGGGCGACCGGGAGAACAGCGACCGCACGAATACGGACCGCACCAGCCGAAGTCGCGTGAACAGAGACCGTACGAGCCGGGATCGCACAAGCTGGAAGCGCATGAGCAAGAAACCTCGCGTGGTGTCGGGCTGTCCGGAGCGTCAGCGATCCCGTCCATGCGAGGCAGGGAGTCGCTGCAGATGCTGCGTAATCAATATCTTCGGTAAATTGTGTAAAGTAACTTTGCAGGCATTGCAAAAGCCGGGTGTTCGGCGCAGGAAAACGGCTGACTTTCCGGAGTTATCCCCGGCGAATGCTGCGGGTTCCGATGCCTCCCACGGTCGCCGATGCGCCGGGTGACTTGGCCCCTTATTGGGAAAGATTCAGCACACGCGCGGGAAATCCGCAACTGGCCTACCGCCAGTTGCGGAACGGTTCGTAGAGCCGCAGCGTGAACATCAGTTCGCTGGCAGCGAACTGGTTCGGAAAGACGGAGTCGGTCTGCTGGATCGTGTCGATCTGGAAGTAGCGGTAGCCCGCATCGAACGTGAGCCGTTCGGTGACCTGCCAGAGCACGCCGCCTCCCGCCTGCCAGGCGAAGCTGGCGGCCGGAGGCACGTATGCGGTCGGGTTGTCGGTGAGACTCTCACCGAGGATGTAGCCGCCTGCACCGATGCCGCCGCCGCCGTAGACGCCGAAGCTGTCGGCGAGCATCAGGTCCCGCCAGAAGTTCTGCATCACCGACCAGTTGTTGGTGAGCACCGTGCCGGAGTTGGGCCGCGGGGGATTCTGGAACTGGGAGTCGTAGGTGTTGCGGCCCATGCCCTCGATCTCGAGTCGCAGTCGGCCGTGCGCCCGCTCGAACGCGATGCCCAGCGCGCCGCCCGCAGCGAAGATCGCATCGGATGTGTCGAGTGTCGGGTCGCCGGGGCTCGTGACGGTGGCGAACGACGGGCCGATCATGCCGGAGAGGTAGAACCGCCTCGGCGCCGTGCCGAACCGCTGGGCCACTTCCTCGAGCGGGACGTCGTCCCAGGCTGGCGACGACGCCGACTCGGACGTCACCTCGTCGAACGAGGAGAGATCGATCGGCGTGCCCAGGTCGTCGGCGATCGCGGACATGCCCGCCATTGCCATGCCGAGAACTGCCACGAGCAGTGCGCGAGTGAACCGCATCGTTCGTTCCTCCCCGTGTCCGCCCCAGAGCCCTGAGGGAGTGGAATCGGCTGATGGCAGCCGGTTGCCCGACTGTCTGCGGGTGTCGCCCGCACGACCGGACCAGCCGCCATGGCCGATGCCCGAAAAGTCGCCGCGACACGGAAAATGGGGACGGGAGCGACTCTTTCCCCAGAGCAGCCGCAGAGCTGCCCCAGATTCGCGTTGCGTTCCGATGAACGGAAAATCGCTCCCGTCCCCATTTTATACTGGGGTGATGTCCGCTCCATCCGCGCCGATTTATCTCGACAACCATGCCACCACGCGGCTCGATCCGCGGGTGCTCGAAGCGATACTGCCGTGGCTGACCGACCACTACGGCAACGCTGGCAGCGTCACGCACGAACTCGGCCGCGAGGCCCGAGCGGCAGTGGAGGCGGCCCGTGAGACGTTCGCCGCCGCGATCGGCGGCACCGCCAGCGAGATCGTGTTCACGGGCGGTGCGACCGAAAGCAACAACCTCGCGCTGCTGGGGTCGGCACGCCGCTGGAAGAATCTTGCGAAGGGCGGCGATGCCGGCGGCCACATCGTCACCGTGGCGACCGAGCACGATGCCGTCCTCGATCCGATCGAGCATTTGGAACGCCAGGGCGTGGCCGTAACGCGTCTGGCCGTCGAGCCGCAGGGGGCTGGCGGGGTGCCTGGCCGCATTCGCCTTGATGATCTTGCGGCCGCGCTTCGGCCCGACACGTTTCTTGTGTCGGTGATGCTCGCCAACAATGAGATCGGCGTGGTGCAGGACATCCCCGCGATCGCCGACCTCGTGCATGCCAACGGCAAGGGCACGCTCCTGCACGTCGACTGCGCCCAGGCGATCGGCCGGATGGCCGTCGACATCAACGCCCTCGGCGCCGACCTCGCGAGTTTTTCTGCGCACAAGTTTCACGGACCAAAGGGGATGGGCAGCCTCTGGCTCAGGCGTCGCGGCCGCGTGGTCCGCGTCGAGCCGCTCGTCTACGGCGGCGGTCAGGAGCGGGGCATGCGGAGCGGCACGCTCGACGTGCCCGGCATCGTCGGCATGGCCGAGGCGGCGCGGCTGGCGGTCGCAGGCCTGCAGGAGGAAACGGCCCGCATGCGGCAGTTGCGGGATCAGCTCTGGGGCAGGCTTGCAGCATCCGTCGCGGGCATCACGCTCAACGGGCCGCCGCTCGATACGATCGCGGCGGGCCAGTCCGTGCGTCTCGTCAACAATCTCAATGTCTGCGTGCCGGGTGTCGATGGTCAGACGCTCCTTACCACCCTGTCGGCCGAGGGGCTGGCGGTGAGTTCCGGGAGCGCCTGTTCGTCGGAGCATCCGCGGCCAAGCCATGTGCTGCTCGCGCTCGGGCTCGACGAGGATCAGGCCAGGGCCAGCCTGCGGTTTGGCCTGTCGCGGTTTACTCTTGCTCCGGAGATCGACACCGCAGCCGAGCGGATCGCCGCCGGTGTGGCCCGACTGCGGGCAATGTCGTAGGGGCTTTCTTCATGGACGTCCTGTAGAAATGGCTTTGCCTCCCGGCCTCGAGGGGATACAATTTCCACAGCGGTCCGTGCGTTTTTTGGGGCCGTGTTTTTTGCCACCCGTTTTGCAGGAGTTTTCACGCCATGTCGGTCATGCTCACGGAAAAAGCCGCCGGTGAAGTGAAGAAGATCATCGCCGAACAGAAACTCGATCCCGCCACGGTGCTCCGCGTAGGCGTTGCCGGCGGCGGCTGCAGCGGATTCCAGTATTCGCTCGGCT
>JBIIOL010000475.1:0-3353 GCA_044336965.1 Pirellulales bacterium
CGATCACCTGCAGCTGGCAGCCGTCGCAGGAGGCGAATTTGTAGATGGCGATGCGCGGGGGCATGGGAATGCGACTATAGGTGCGGGGTCGCCAGGAACTTCGCGATCCGATCGAACCGAAACACGGGGCCATCGCGACAGACGAATTCGGGGCCGAATTGGCACAGGCCACACAGCCGCGCGGCGCAGATCATGTTGCGCTCCAGCGAGAGAAAGATCCGCGGCGGCGACAGCCCCGCGGCCTCGGCCCGCCGCACGACGGCCACCATCATCGGCTCGGGGCCGCAGGCGAGGAGGCCGGTGCGGGCAGGATCGAGAGCGAGATCGTCGAAGAGCGCGGTGACCAGCCCGGTGGGGCCGCTCCAGCCGGCGTCGGCCCGATCGACGATGATGTGGACGTCGATCCCACGACCGCGCCAGTCCCCGTATTCGCGGTCGCAGAGCAGGCCCGCCGGCGTCTTCGCGCCGAAGAGCACCGCCACGCGGCCATACGACGCGCGGTCGCGGGCGATCTGCAGAATCGCCGCGCGGACCGACGCCAGCCCCACGCCGCCGACGGCGATCACGAGGTCGTGGCCGCGGAGTTCGGCGAGCGGCCACGGCGTGCCGAACGGGCCGCGGAGGATCACCTCGTCGCCCACGCCCAGCCGGGCGAGGGCCTCCGTGACGTTGCCCACGGCCTTCACCGTGTGGCTGATCGACGAGCGGTCGGCGGGATCGGAACTGATCGAGATCGCCGCCTCGCCGATCCCGGGCAGGTAGAGCATGTTGAACTGCCCCGGCGCGAACGTGTAGCCCCCTGCCGCCGCGGGATCGCGAAAGACGAGGTCGTAGGTGCGGACGCCGGCCACCTCGTCGCGGACCGCTGCGATGCGCATGGGGTGATGCTGCCAGGCATCACGATCGGCAGCCAGCGGCGGCGGAGCCGGCGTGAGGATGCAGGGTCGCGGTGAGGCGGCGACATGCGGAGGCGCGGTCATGGCTGCGGTGCCTGGCGGATGGCCGCCACCTCCTCGGTGATGTCGATACCCACGGGGCACCAGGTGATGCAGCGGCCACAGCCGGTGCAGCCGGAGGTGCCGAACTGATCGATCCAGCCGGCGAGCTTGTGCGTGAGCCATTGGCGGTAGTGGGAGGCGGTCGTCGGCCGGGCATTGGCGCCGTGCATCTGCGAGTGCTCGAGCGTGAAGCAGGATGCCCACTGTCGCTCGCGGGAGACGGCGTCGCCCGTGAGGTCGGTCACATCCGTCACCGACGAGCAGAAGCAGGTGGGGCAGACGAGCGTGCAGTTCGTGCAGGAGAGACAGCGGGCGGCGACGTCATCCCACCGGGGATGCGCGAGGTTGTCGAACAGCAGGTCGCGGATGTTTTCCGTGTCGAGGCTCCGCGGCCGCGGTCTGCCAGGCTCGGCCTGCCGCGCGTGCATCGCCCGCTCGAGGTCCGCGGGCACCTGCCGCACCGCGTCCACCTCGTCGGCCGCGAGCGGCTCGAGGCTCGTCCGCTCGGCCAGGTCGCAGAGCACCGCACCGCCAGCCGCCGTCGCGGCCTCCACCGCGAAACGATCACCGATCTCCGTGAGCGCGAGATCGTGGCCGGGCCCGGCCGCGGGGCCGCAGCCCATCGAGTGGCAAAAGCAGGTGGCGGCGGCCCGGCGGCAGTTGACGGCCACCAGGAAGAGCCGTTCGCGGCGGGCCTTATAGCGCACGTCGACCGACTCGCCCCCCATGAAGATCCGATCCTGGATCGCGAGGGCCGCGAGGTCGCAGCCGCGAACGCCGATCACGGCCAGCCGCTCGGGCTCGTAGGCGGGCGTGGTCTGTTGCCACCCGTCGGCGCCGCGCTGCCAGGTCTCGAAGGTTTCGCGCGCGGGAAACAAAAAGTTCTTGAGCGAGTGCGGGCCCACGACGTGATCGAACGTGCCCGCGGCTGCGTCACGGGTAAGACGATAGACACCGCCATCCTGCTCGTCGATCCAGCCGGTGGGCAGCGCGTCGGCCGAAGGAAGATCGCGGTAGACGACCGCCCCATCGGCCACCTGCGGGCCCACGACGCGATGGCCGCGGGCCGCGAGCACGGTGACGAGGTGCTCGAGGCCGGCACGGGGAAGCCAGTAATGCATGGTCATGGGCGAGTGGCACGACGGACCGGAGCCGAATCGTCAGTCGCCCAAACTGTACGTCGGCAGGTGCCGATAAGGCACCTCCAGCGTCAGTAGGTGGAGCGTGGTCACGTAGATTCGCCCGCCATACTGGCCCCAGCGATCGGGAGTCGGCCCGAGCGGATCCCAGCTGCCGGCCATTTCGCCCGCCGCCACCTGATGTTTCGCGAGCGTTTCATCCAGGCTCGCATACCAACTGTCCCACTCCGCACCTCCGGTGTGCACCAGCACCTGCGAGATGTAGTACCAGAGATAACAGTCGCGAATCTTCTGCTCCGCCGTGCCGTAGGTGGGCCGCATGGCGGCCAAGGCACGGCCGTTGTCGATGACCTGCTGGTCGGTCTTCTTCCAGCCGGTGTGCAGCCGCATCAGCGTGCCCAGCGCGTTCATGCAAGCGATCGACATGTCGGAGGGCCGCTGATCGGGCTTGCGGGCGTTGTAGTGGAAACGGGCCAGCGGGTTTTTGGCAGCCGCGGCCGACGGCGGGATCGCCGAAATCTCGAGGAGCGACCGCACGCCGTCGAGCGTGCGCGGATCGACCGGCACGTCGGCCAGCTGGCCGGACCGCAGCGCGACGAGCATCCAGCCGCTCACCGAGAGGTCGGCGTCGCTGCGGGGCGTGTATCGCCAGCCGCCCCGATCGGGATGCTGGCTGGCGGCGACGAAGCGGCAGGCGCGATCGGCCGCGGGCCTGATGATCTCGTCGCCCGTCATCCCCACCGCCTCGCACAACGCCATCGTGGCGATGCCGTGGCTATAGAGCCAGGCACAGCTGTTGGAAAGCGGATCGGCGGAGATGAAGAGATCGCCGTCCTGCTTCTGCGTGGCAAGCAGGAATTCGAGCCCGCGACGGATGGTGTCGCGATGCGGCCCCTCGAAGTGGTCGTGCCCTGCGCCGAGGAAGCTCAAGAGCGCGAGGCCCGTCGCCGCCGTGTCGGAGGCGAGTTTCGGCGCGGTCTCACCGGCGGCGCCGGGATACCCGCCGAGACTCCAGCGACCGTCGTCGCGCTGCGCCCGCCGCAGAAAGTCGAGGCCGCGATCGACCATCGCATCGGTCCGCCGGGCGTCGCGATTCTCGCGGACGCGCTTCGCGAACGACGGGGCCACCTCGCGAACGCGGCCCTCGACCGGCAGCACGATCGCCGTGGCCCGCGGCAGCGCCGCCACCGTCGCTGCCGCCGCCGCGCCGGCCGTT
>JBIIOL010000476.1:0-3344 GCA_044336965.1 Pirellulales bacterium
CCACCGTGGCGGTGCTGCCGGAGCCCGAGGACGTCGAGGTGTCGCTCTCGCCCGACGAATACCGCAAGGATCTGTTCTGTGCGAGCGGTCCGGGTGGGCAGCACGTCAACAAGACGGCGTCGGCCGTCCGGCTTACGCACATGGAAACCGGCATCGTCGTGCAGTGTCAGGATGAGAAGAGCCAGCACAAGAACCTCGCCAAGGCGCTCCGCGTGCTGAAGACGCGGATCTATGAATACCGACGGCAGATCGAGCACGACAAGCGGTCAGCCGAACGGAAGACGCTCGTGGGGTCGGGGGATCGCAGCCAGCGGATCCGCACCTACAACTTCCCGCAGAATCGGCTCACCGACCACCGGATCAACGAGAGCTTCACGCTCGACCAGGTGATGGTCGGGCGGCTTGGCCTCATCATCGATGCGATCGAACAGCATGCACGGGAGCTGCGCAGGAGCGAGATGGAACGTTCCGCCAAGACCGCCTCGACCTGACGGCCCGGGGCCGCTCTTTCCAGACCAACCTTCATGGACGAAGTGGAGTTTTCCGCATGGCGGGCGAACAACCAAACAGCGATGTCTGGACCGTGGGCCGGCTGCTGACCTGGACGACCGACTGGCTCTCGTCGCGGGGCAGTGACTCCCCGCGGCTCGACGCCGAGGTGCTGCTGGCCTTCGTTCGCGGCTGCCCGCGGATCGCGCTCTACACGGCGTTTGACGTGCCCGTGAACGAGGAGGAGCGGGGCCGCTTCCGGTCGCTAGTCAAGCGGCGTGGTGACGGGGAGCCCGTGGCCTACCTCGTGGGCAGTAAGGAGTTCTTTTCGCTGTCGTTCGCCGTGAGTCCGGCGGTGCTGGTTCCCCGGCCCGAAACGGAACAACTGGTGATCCGCGTGCTCGATCTCTGCAAGGCGGCCGGGGCGATTGGTGAGAGGCCGCGGATCGTCGACGTGGGCACGGGGTCGGGCGCCGTCGTTGTGACTCTGGCGAAGCGGCTGCCACAGGCGGAGTTTGTCGCCACCGACATCTCGGCCGACGCTCTCGCGGTGGCCCGCGACAATGCGACGCGGCATGGCGTCGAGGGCCGAATCGAGTTCGTGGAGTGCGACCTGCTGGACGATCCGCGGGCGGCGGGGCCTTGGGATGTGATCGTGAGCAACCCGCCCTACGTCCGCGAGGACGAGTTCGATGCCTTGCCCCGCGATGTGAGGCTGCACGAACCGCGGACGGCGCTCGTTGCGGGGCCGACCGGTGTGGAGGTGGTCGGTCGGCTGGCGGCTGCGGCTGCCGAAAAACTGGTGACCGGCGGCTGGTTGCTGGTGGAGATCGGGCCTTCGACGGCCTCGGCGGCCGAGCAGATCATCGCGGAGCAGAAGGCCTTGAGCCTCGAGCCGACGCTCAAGGACATGGCCGCGCTCCCGCGGATCGTGCAGGCCCGCCGTCGCGGTTAGCGGTCGTCTGCTGCACGCGGTTCGGGGCGTGGGCAGCCCCTCACGGATGTTTCCGAGTCCCATGAAAGCCCCCGGCGCAAGCCGGGGGACTCCGCGGATTGCGTGTCGCGTCTCTTTGCCCTTGGTGCCATTCGCGCTCGCCATGGATGGTATGGGAGATGCGCAGCAATTCTTTTCGCTGATTCGTGAACTGGCACATGAGATGGCCGGCGCGTGCGCCGAGCGTCTTCGGCGCATCGTGCGTCGCGAGCCGTTGCCGGAGCGGCCGCTCGTGGTCGTGGCGGTGGCGGTTGCGGCTGGCTGTGCGCTGCCGGTGCTGCTGGATTGTTCACCGGTTGTCTGGTGGTCGGCTGCCGTCGCGTCGCTGCTGGCCTGGGCCGTGTTGGCCCGTTTGGGCCGATATTCGTTGTCGGCGGTTGCTCTTCTGGCGGCGGTCGTCGGCGGGGCCGCAGGCTGGTCGGCGATTCGTTCGAACCTGTTCTCCTTCGACGATCTCGCCTGGAGCCTGACGGCGTCACCGCAGCCGGTGGCGGTCGAGGGGATCGTGGAGGAGTCGCCCCGGCGGCTGTCGGCACCCGTCATCGACCCGCTGCGGAGCGGGGCCGCGCAGGCTGCGATGCAACGGCCGTCGAGCGAATGCGTGATGGCGGTACGGGCCATGCGGTGCGGCGATGCATGGCGCCCGGCCTCCGGCCGGGCGTCGCTGATCATCGATGGCGACCCGCCGGATCTGGTGGCGGGCTGCCGGGTGCGGGTGCTTGGGCGAGGCATGCGGCCGCCGCCGCCGCTCAATCCCAACGAATTCGATTTCCACGAGCGAGCCAGGTCGCTGCGTTGCCTCTCGATCGTGCGGGCCCATTCGGCAGAGTGCGTGCGGGTGCTGTCATGGCCTTCGGCATGGTCGCCGCTGGCCTGGATCGACCGTCTGCGGGACGGCGGCGTGGAGGTGTTGCGCCGACATCTTTCGCCTGAGCGTGCCCCGCTGGCGGCAGCCCTGCTGCTCGGCAGTCGGGAGTCGCTACCACGTGAAGAGTCCCTCGAGTTCCTCGTCACTGGCACGATCCATATCCTGTCGATCTCTGGGCTCCACGTCGGATTTCTGTCGTTGGCGCTTTTCAAGGTGCTGCGCGTGCTCGCCCTGCCCCGCGGCTGGTCGCTCCTGGCCGTGGCC
This sequence comes from Pirellulales bacterium, assembly GCA_044336965.1. GTDB lineage: Bacteria > Planctomycetota > Planctomycetia > Pirellulales > UBA1268 > CAMCQY01. Next base: position 2,616 of record JBIIOL010000476.1, read on the forward strand.
TGCTGCACGGGGCTCTACATGGCGCTCGTGCGGGCGGAGACGCCCGTCGTGCGGGCGACGTTGCTCATCTGGCTGACATGCCTGGGCGCGGCGATCGGCAGGCGATCGCTGGCGACGAATTCTTTGGCGCTCGCAGCGATCCTCGTGCTCCTCTGGCATCCGCCCGAGCTGTTTCGGATCGGCTCTCAGCTCTCGTTCCTGTCGACCGCGGTGCTGATCGGGGCGTCGGCGGCACTTCCCCGTGCCGACACCGATGATCCCATTGAGCGGCTCATCGAACGCAGCCGTTCGCCCTGGGAGCGGCGTCTTCGGCGGATCGGCCGGCAGGTGTTCGAGATGGTGGTGACGGGGGCTGCGGTGTGGGCGGTGACGGCGCCGGTGGTGGCGTCATCGTTTCACCTCGTCAGCCCGGTGGGGCTGGTGCTCAATCCAGTGATCGCGCCGCTGGTGGCTGTGGCGATGGCGTGGGGGTTTCTCTGTCTCGTTACGGCGACGGTGTCGGCCACGCTGGCGGCCGCCTGCGGCTGGGCCTGCGACGGCACGCTGCGGTGCATCGGCGTTGGGGTGAGTTGGGCCGCGGGCCTGCCTGGTGGGTATTGGTGGGTGGCCGGGCCGCCGGCCTGGTGGGTGGCGGGATGGTATGTACTGCTGGCGGCGATGCTGCTTGTCGTGTCGCGGGATCGGCTGACCCGCATCAGCACCTGGGGGATAGTGGTGGCGGCATGGGTG
>JBIIOL010000477.1:0-3340 GCA_044336965.1 Pirellulales bacterium
TAGACGGTGCCGCCTCGGATGCCGCCACCGGCCAGAAAAATCGTGAAACCGCCCGCGTTATGGTCACGGCCGATCCCCTTCTTGCTCGCCACGTCGTTGTTGTCGGACGTGGGCGTGCGGCCGAACTCGCCGGCCCAGACGATCAGCGTGTCCTTGAGGAGATCCCTCGCCTTGAGGTCCTGGATCAGGGCGGCCATCGGCTGGTCGGCCTCCTTGCAGAGCGTGCGATGGCGTGAGTCGTTTTCGTCGTGGGTGTCCCAGCCCGTGTGCCAGACCTGCACGAACCGCACGCCGCGTTCCACCAGCCGCCGCGCCAGCATGCACTGGCGTCCCATGAACGACTCGCCGTAGAGCTTCTGCATGCTCTGCGGCTCCCGGGCAAGGTCGAATGCATCCCGCGCCTCAAGCTGCATGCGGAAGGCTGTCTCGAACTGGCCGATGCGGCCGTCGAGGAAGGCGTTCTCTCCCTGGCGCTCGGCATACTCGCGGTGCATGCTCTCCAGCAGATCGAGCTGTCGCCGCTGCTCCCGGAGAGAGGTGCTGCCGCTGCGGAGATCCTGGATCAGTTTGCCGGGGTCGAACTTGCCCGAGTCGATGCCGCGGGTGGCGATGCCGGTGCCGGCCGTCCAGCCTGGAAGAAAGGCATTGCTCCAGTGACGGTCGCCCGACGCCGTCGTGCCATTGGCGTGCAACGCCACGAAGGCTGGCAGGTTGCTGTTCTCCGAACCCAAGCCGAACACGGACCAGGCTCCGACGCTTGGCCTGACGAGCGCCGGGTCGCCGGTGTTCATCGCCAGTTGGGCCAACTCGTGCACGCTGTTCACTGCGGTCATGCTCCGCACGACACACAGTTCGTCGACCATGCCGGCCATGTGGGGCAGCAGTTCGCTCACCTCAATGCCCGACTGGCCGTGTTTGGCGAACTTGAACGCGCTCTGCTGCAATTTGCCGGAGAGCCGCCCCATCCCCTTGGCCGCCTCGGGAGCCTTGGCGAGGTATTCCTTCGCCACCTCCTCGATCGGCCGGTTGTGATAGTCGACGAGTTTCGGCTTGGGGTCGAACGTGTCGACATGCGACGCGCCCCCCTCGGTGAAGATGTGGATCACGTGCTTGGCACGTGCTGCAAAGTGGGGCCCGATGCTCGGGGATCCGACGACGGCGGTCCCTTGATCGGCGAGAAGGCCACTGTCGGCCAGAAGCGAGGCCAGCCCCAGCGACCCAAGGCCAAGACCGGCACGGGTGAGCATCTCGCGTCGGGAGAAACCGCCGCAGCTACGGCACTCAGGATCTCTCATCGGGCAACTCCCTCGACGGCAACTGGGGAAACCGACAGCGAAACCTTCGGTGAATATCGTCATCTGCCGGCGGCTCGCTCGACGGCAACGCCGCCGGACAACCCCGTACACTGACCTGACACTCCCCCCAGTTTAGCTCGGCTTCCAGTCAGCGACAACGCGGCGGTCGACTGCGGGGCTATCAGGACGCTACAACGGTTTTCCTGGAGCTTTCACCACCGGCTGATTCCGCCGGCCGACACCGGGACACGCTGCCATGCGCCGTTATCAGACACCGCTCGGAATCGCCGTGGCGCTAGCGCTCGTGCTCGGGATGGTGCTCTTCGCGCGGCAGGAGTCGGCGAGGCGCGGACAGCGCGACGACTCGCCCCCACCGTCCGACGCCTCGCAGGCCCGCGACTTCGTCGCCAGCGGTCGGCATCTCTTGGAACAGCAACGGCTCCGGGAAGCCGACGAGGCGTTTCTCCTCGCGGCCAAGGCCGATCCGAACCACGCCGATGCCTACCGCGGCCTCGCGGCGGTGGCCTACGATCAGGGAGCGCTGCTGCGGGCCGTCACGCATCTGGAAAAGGTGGCCGAGCTCGACCCGGCCGACGGCAGGCCACACCGGATGATCGCCACGATCTATGCCGACCTCGACAAGCGGGAGGAGGCGATCGCGGCCTACCGTGCAGCGTTGGCCTGCACCCTTTCGCCCGGCGCACGCGCCGAGGTGACCGAAGAACTGGCGGAGCAACTGCTCAAGCTCGGCGATGCCGCCGCAGCCCTGGAGACGCTGCCGCCCGATGCCGACTCGCCGCTGGCGGCCGCCGTCAGGGCCGAGGCGACGTGGGCCGTGGATGGAAGCGAGGCAGCACTCACACTCGCCACCGCGGCTGCGGCGAAGCATCGCGACTCGGCGCGGCTCGCCGGCCTGGTGGGCAGGCTCCATGTCGACCGCGGCGCGTGGCAGGAGGCGACGGAAGCGCTCGACGCCGCCCTGAAGATCGAGCCATCCGATCTGGAATCGCTGCAAGCGCTCGCCTCGGCCTATGAGCGGATGGGCCGCAAGGACGACGCCGACGCAACCCGCCAGCGACGCGACGTGGCCCAGAAGGGTCTTGAGAAGCTCACCTCGCTGACCCGCGATGCGAATGCCCGCCCGTGGGATCCCACGGTGCGGCTGGAACTCGCCGCCACCTGCGACGCCCTCGGCAAGAAGGATCTGGCCGCGATGTGGCGGCACTCAGCGGCCGCCTGCGGCGCTGGTCGCTAGGCCACCCTCTATCGATCGGCCGCGGCCTGTTCGAGCGTGTGGTAGCGGCCCACTGGCAAATCCTTCCAGATCTGCGACTGCGACGGACTGCCCGGCCAATCGACCTCGACCTGTACGGTTTCCATCGCCGCATCGCCGGCCGCCGCCCCGAAACCAAACACCACCCGCGGATCATGCGCGGAGAGATAGCTGCCGCCGCCGCTGACAAACCGCGTCTGCGTGCGGCCCGCCGCCGTCACCCGCACACGTGCCCCCACCGCACAGCCACCGTCGCGGGGCTTGACCGCGACGCCGATCCAGCGGGCGTCGTCGGGCGTCTCGTTCCGCAGCACGGCCGCCGGCTCGTTGACGTTGCTGATCACCAGATCGATGCGGCCGTCGTCGTCGAGATCCCCGGCGGCGAGTCCACGACCATGGTGCCCTGATTGAAAGTAATCGCCGCCGGAATCGGTCGCCACCTTGAACCGCCCCTTGCCGACGTTGCGCAAGAGCGCGGGCCGCTGCGGCACCGTCGTGCCCACCGGATGCTTGATCACATGGCCATTGGCGATCGCGATGTCTTCCCAACCGTCGCGGTCGAGGTCGGCGACCATCGTGCCGAAGCCCACCAGCGACAGCCCCACCGCCGCCACGCCGCTCGACCGGCTGGCAAACGTGAACAGCCCGTCGCCGTCGTTGCGATAGAGGGCCGGCAGTTCGTGCTGGTAGTTGGTGACGAAGATCGCCGGCCGCCCACTGCCGAAGGGGTCCCCCACGGCGACCCCCATGCTGCCGTTGGAGACGCCGCGAT
>JBIIOL010000478.1:0-3335 GCA_044336965.1 Pirellulales bacterium
GCTGGTTGAGGCGATCGGCCCCGAGGGCGTATAGTGCCGTGACGCCGTCCTGGGATACGGACTCGGAAGACGGCCAGCCCACCGCCGGGCAACTGCGGAACACCTACCGGGGCCTGCGCTTGAGCGAACTGCATCATGAGTGCGGGCTGGTGGCCATCTACCACCTGCTATGCCGCGATGGCGCCGATCCCAGCCACCTGTGCCCTGCCCAGGGGCCTGAGGAGGTGTCGCGTCTGGTGCCGCGGATGTTGCTCGACATCCAAAACCGCGGCCAGCTGTCGGCCGGAATGACCGTCTGGAATCCTGACCGCAGCCAACTGCTCGCCACGATCAAGGACGTCGGCAGCGTCAGCGAGGTGTTTCGCCTCAGCCACCGCGGCAAGTACGAGGCACTGATGGCGCAGCACACCGGTCGGGCCGCCATTGGCCACGTCCGCTACGCCACCTGCGGCGCCGAGGATCGCGGCTATGCCCAGCCGCTGGAACGCCCGCACATCCAGAAGCGGAAGTGGTTTTCCTTCGGTTTCAACGGGCAGCTGGCCAACTACCTCGAGTTGCGGGCGGAGATCCTCGCCAACGACGAAAACCATCTGGCCCGCGACAACGACACCGAAGTGATCATGCACGCCATCGGCAACGAGCTGTCGGGTGCCGCCGATCCGGATCCAATCGAACTGCTCGCGACGATCTCGAAGCGATTCGACGGCGCCTGGAACATCGCCATGCTCGACGCCTGCGGCCGGATGATCGTGGCCCGCGATCCGCTCGGCATCCGGCCGATGGAATACGCCCAACTCGGCCCCCTCGTCGCCGCCGCCAGCGAGAGCGTGGCCCTGCTCAACCTCGGTTTTCCGGCCGAGTCGATCCGGTCGCTCGAGCCGGGCATGGCGCTCATCGTCGATGGCGAGACCGTGCGAGTGGAGCGGTTTGCCGAGAGCCCGAAGCAGGCCCATTGCTTCTTCGAATGGGTCTACTTCGCCAACGTCGCGAGCACGATGGACGACCGCAGCGTCTATCTTTCGCGCAAGCAGCTGGGTGAAGAGCTCGCCCGCCTGGAGACGATCCCCATCGATGCCGATACCGTCGTCGTGCCCGTTCCCGACACGAGCAAGGCCGCTGCCGACGCCATGGCCTACAGGCTCTCGATCCCGTCGGTGGAAGGGCTGATCCGCAACCGTTACACGGGCCGCACGTTCATCGACGGTGCCTCGAGCCGGCGGCAGAAGGCCGAATCGAAGTACACGCCGCTCCGCGAGGTGCTGGAGGGCAAGCGGGTGATCCTCGTGGAGGACTCGATCGTGCGCAGCACGACGATGAAGGTGCTGCTGGGCCGGATGCGGTCGCTGGGACTGGCCCGGGAGATCCATGTGCGGATCGCCTGTCCGCCGATCGTCGCACCCTGCTTCTACGGTATCGACATGTCGACGATCGACGAGCTCTTCGCCCCGCAGTTTCTCCGCGGGGGCGTGCTCACCGAGGAGGCCCAGGCAGAGATGGCCGCACGGCTGGGGGCCGACTCGCTGCGGTACCTGCCGGTGGAATCGGTGGCGAGGTCGATCGGTTTCAAGCCGTCGGAACTCTGTCAGGCGTGCCTGACGGGCCAGTATCCCACGCCTGCCGGCGAGAGGCTCTACGAGATCGCCCTGTGCCATACCGGCCGCGGCGACACCGATCGCGGCGGCTCCGGTCGCACGTACGAATCCACCTCAGCCAGGTAGCGGCACGGCCGTGCGGGTGCACGTGGCCGGCGCGGTGGATCGTTCCAGCAGGGCTCGCCAGACCGGAGCGCCCGCCAGCCGCGTGCGGCGTTCGAAGTGTGTCTGGTAGTCGAGGTCGTGTTCGGCAGGGCGGGCATTCACGTCGCGGGCCGCGGAAAAGAGTCCCGTGCTCTTGGCTGCTGCCAGGGCCTCGTGGAAATATTCCTCCACGTCGGTCCAGATGTGCAACTGGCCACCGGGAACGAGCACGCGGCCGGCATGGGGAAGAAAGGCGTCGGAGAGCACGCGCCGCTTGCGATGGCGGGCCTTCCACCATGGATCGGGGAAGTAGACGTGGATGGCCGCCAGGCAGCCGTCGGGCAGCAGGCTGCGGGCGAGGTAGGTGGCATCGCCGTGGATGATCCTGGCGTTGCTGGCCCGTTGGGCGGCGAGCTTGCTGGCGCAGAGCCGGGCATAGCCGCCGCTGATTTCCACCCCCAGGAAATTCAGGTCGTTCCGTGCGGCAGCGGCCGTGGAGAGAAACAGCCCCTTGCCACTCCCCACCTCCATCTCGATGGCCGCCTGGTGCGGAAACAGGCTGTTGGGATCGAGCGGCGCCGGCAGTGCCGCAAGTTCGAGCAGATGACCGGAAAGGTCGAGCGACGGATCAGGCTTGCGGGGTGGGCGGCGGGGCATGGGAGCCAGCGATGGCCGGAGGTCATTCGGCCGGGGTGCCCGAGGCACCGGCGAGCGCGTCGACCGGCAGCGGCACGCCCTTGATCATGCCGTCCACGACGATCCTGTCGCGGACGATCCCCTGGAAACGGCAGACGATCATGGCCTTCGGACGCACACGAACCCTCTCCACTGCGATCACTAGACGGTCGCCGGGCACGACGGGCTCCCGGAAACGCACCTCCTCCAGTCCGCCGAAGCCGATCACCTTGGCATCGAGAAGGTTGTAGCGATGCGTGTAGTAGCTGGAGAGTTGCGCGGCGGCCTCGCACATCATGACGCCGGGCATCAGCGGCGTCACGGGGAAGTGGCCGCGAACCCAGAACTCGTCGTGCGTGACGTCCTTGTAGCCCACGCACAGGGCGCGGGTCTGATCCTGATGCACGATCGCCGTCAGTTGTTCCATCTCGAACCGCTGCATGTTCCAGCGGCGGATCTCGTGGATGTCGGCGATGACGTGATCGAGGTCGTATTCGCTCGGATGGATGATGTAGTCGCGCGGGGCCACTGCGTTCGCCCTCCGATCCGTCTCAGGTACGAATGTGCTTCCGCTTGGCCTTGCGGGCCTTGCTGTTGGCGGGCCGGGAGCCATGGTTGGCTTTTTTCAGGGTGCGATGCGGCTTGGCCATTGGAAACTCCAATATCGGGGTGGTCGGGAATGGGTCACGCATGACGCGGGACGGCGAGTTGTACCATGCCATCGGACGCGGTTCCATCCTGATGCGCAGCCGTCGAAACAGGCTCATGCCCGCCGCTGCGAGGGGGACGCGGTACCGTCCGGTGGCCGAGTTGCCGCGCGCTCCGCGGCCAGCGACTCCCGAAGACTGGCGAGGACGATTTCCACGAAGCTCGCCCCCAGGAATCCCAGCAGCCCTCCCACAACGGCCGACGAACCGCCACCCA
>JBIIOL010000479.1:0-3331 GCA_044336965.1 Pirellulales bacterium
TGCTCGTGTCGATGCTGCCCGGCAAGGCCGTGGCGTTCGGACTCGACGGCCTCCAGGAGCGGGCCGACCTCTTCATCGAGCCAGGAGACGAGGTCTACGAAGGGATGATCTGCGGCGAGAATGCCCGCAGCGAGGACATGATCGTCAACCCGACGAAGGAAAAGAAGCTCACGAACATGCGGGCCAGTGGCAGCGACCGCAACATTCTCTTGAAGCCGCCGCGGCGAATGTCACTGGAGGAAGCACTCGAATACATCGAGGATGACGAACTGGTGGAGGTGACGCCGGCCGTCATACGCCTCCGCAAGATCCTGCTCTCAGAGCATGAGCGGCGGAAGGTCTCGCGACAGAAAGCCCCGGTCTGAGCCCCAGTCTGACCCCCGATCTGAACGAGCCTAGATCTCGTAGACGTGACCGGGCTGGACCAACTCCACGTTGGCCAGCCCGAGGCTCTCGAGTTCCTTCGCGATCTGGGCCGCATACCGCGCCTTGCGGTGCACCACGATCCAGCGGACGTTCCGCGACAGCTTTCCGATCTCATCGGCAAAGGTGTCGGTGCTGAGGTGTCCGGTGATCGTGGCCAGATCGGCGAGCAACCGCGGGAAACTCGCCTCCAGAAAGACGGCGTCAAGCCGGTCGAGCGAGGAGAGATACGCCCAGAAGCATTCGGTGGGCCCAGTGTCGGAAGGGAAGGCGACCGCGGTCCGGCCGTCATCGACGACCAGCCCGGTGGTATCGACTCCGTGCGACACCGGCACGGGCGTGATCGTGAGGCCAGCACGCGTGACAGGCCGCAGCGACTCGATCGCAGTCGTTCTCACGAAGGCATCGCTGGGCCGCGACAGATCGATGAAATCGGGCCACACGCGGCCGTTGAACATGTCGCTGTGGAGAAACTCGAGCACCTCCCGCGACGCCAGCACCTCCACGCAGTCAGGCCCCGGCTCGTAGACGTTTTCCAGGAAAATCGGCAGCGTCGCGATGTGGTCCATGTGTTCGTGGGTGATGAAGACATGCTTCACCCGCTGCTGCCGCTGCAAGTCGGTCACGAGCCCAAGCGCCCCGGCGTCGATCGCCACCTCGTCATTGACGAGGAACGAGACGAGAAACTGCAGGTCCGACGGGGGAATGCTTGAATTCAACAGTTCGACACGCATGAGCTGACCGTTTCTGTTGCCTGTTTGGCCGACCACGGAAGACTGACACGCGAACGCGAGTCGTTTCACATGGCAAAAAAATCACGAATCCGCTGAAAGATGTCCTGCGACTCTGGGATGGTCCGATCGACCGATGCCATCGCCTGGGCCCGTTCGCTCTGCCGCAGTTGCAACGCGGCGCCGAGTTGTTCCACGAGATTGGGCTGGGCGGCGAGAATTCTCCGAAACGACTCCTTCCCAACTTCGAGCACCCGCGTTTCGACGAGGGCAGCGACCGTGGCCGACCGCGGGGCGCCTGTCATGAGCGACATTTCGCCAAAATAGTCGCCCTGTTCCAGAGTTGCCAGCCGTACGGACGGCGCCCCTTCCTGAAAGACCGTGACCTCGACGCGACCGCTCATGATCACGAAGAGGCTGTCGCCTGGATGCCCCTGACGAATCACCGCCTCACCGGCGGCATAGACCCGCTCGACATTCTCCTCCGAAAGCCGGCCAATCTGCTCCGGCGTGAGCGGGCCGAGCATGCCGATCCGCTGCAGACTGCGGACTCGGCGTTCGACGGCCGTCTCCGCCGACTCGACGACGGGCGGGGGCAGCTGGGTGATCCGAATCTGCTGCGTCGCCACCGGGATCTCGATGCCCTGCCGGGCGAAGGCGTACCAGATCCGGTCGCGTGCCATGCCGTCCACCCGGTCACGTTTGTCGAAGTCGGTCGTGAACAGCCGAACCCAGTATTCGACACCACGTTCCTTGAAATCATTGGTGACCACCGAGGGTGCCGGCGTCTCGAGCACACCAAAGCTGCCGCGGATGGCGTCAAGGATCGTCTGCTGCACACACTGGGGCGAGATGTCGTAGGGAGCCACCACGTAGAGCGACCGACGTGACCACGGCTCAGGCTTGGTGAAGTTGCGGATCGACGCCTGCGCGAGCTGGCCGTTGGGAATGATCACGTAGGCCTCGTCGAGGGTGATCACCTTCGTGGCCCGCCAGTTGATCTCCACCACCTTGCCGATGTGGGCCGGATTGGCGTCGTATTGGATCCAATCTCCCAATTCGAACGGGTTCTCCGCATGGATGGCCAGCCCGGCGAAAACGTTGCCGAGCGTATCCTTGAGGGCGAAGCCAAGCACCGCTGTCAGGACCGCCGACCCGGCGAACAGGTTTTCGGCACGCACGCCCGCCTCGAAGAGGACGGCGATCAGTGCGGCCGCGATCGTGAGCAGCCTGAGCACGTCGAGAAAGATTCGCGGGATGGGCCGGCTGACACGTTCCCACACCGACACCGCCACCATCAGCAGCACCGATTGCAGGAGCGACGCCAGCAGAAAGAAGCGGATGCCAAACGCCGCCATCCGGGGAGCATCGACCGACTCTGGAAACAGCCATGCCACCGCCAGCGGCAGGGGCGCGAGCAAGAGCAGGGTGATCGGCCCCCATGCCAGCCACCGGCGGCCCCGGGGCGACAAGAAAATGAAGACTACGAGCGCCCCGAGCGCCACGATCAGTTCGCGGCCCAGATCGGCGTCGCCCCCGCTGGCCAGGGTGTTGATGATCGTGCTGAGGCCGTCTTCCATGCGCAAGTGGGCTCCAACCGGATACCGGGGAATGATCGACGCGGGGCAGATTGTGCCCGGTTCAAGGGTCACCGACAAACCCCGAAACCACGGTCTGCCCCACAAATCCGCGATCTCCCCGAGGCCGGATGGACGCCGCGGAAGACTATTTTTATACTGTGGGGCCCGCGGGACGGTCCGCGGCAATCCCCACATCCAGCCCGAGACGATCCGGAATACGCATGGTCAAACTGACGGTTCGCGAACGCGAAAGCATCCAGGAAGCGGTCCGCCGCTTCCGCAAACTGGTCGAGCGGAGCGGCATCAAGAAGGAGATGCGGCGACGGGAGTTCTTCGAGAAGCCCAGCGAGACCAAGCGTCGCGCCCGCCTCCGCGCCGAGCGCCGCACCAAGCGAAATCGCCTCCTCGGCGTTTAGCCGATAGCAAAACGGAGACGCGCGACGGCTCGGCATCCTGCCGACCGTCGCTCGGCGGGCCTCCGCCCGCTGGCGCGTATCAGGCCCTCCAGTCCTTGGCGACTGTTGTGTCGCAGGCTGCCTGTTTCCAGATGCTGAGGAGCCGGTCGGAGGCACGCGCAGGAGCCGGTGAGGCTGTGTT
>JBIIOL010000480.1:0-3330 GCA_044336965.1 Pirellulales bacterium
GAGCGGCGTGGATGAAATGGTCGGCGAGCACGACGTGCACCAGTTCATGGTCGATGGCATCGGGCACGATGCCGGGGCCATCTCCCATGACGTCGATCCTCCGGGTGACCACGCGGTCACCAGAGAATTCCAGCGATGTCGCCCCGCGGGCATCGGCGGGAGAGCCGCCCACGGCTTGCTCGAACGAGTCTGCAGAGGCGTGCACATGAATCTCACACCGCACCAGCCAGGGCTTGGGATGCGTTTCACCGAGAAGCTGGGAGAAGGCCTCGCGGCGGATCGTCTCGGCATGTTCCCGGATGACGGCAGCACGCGACTGGCTCGTGCCGACGACGACGATGTTTGCCGTGGCCGAAGGGCGGGCTGTGGTTTCGGTGGCAATCGAGACCGCTTCGTCGGCCCGGATCTCGCCAGCGATTGATGCACACGCAGCCATCAGGGCGACGAGCATTGCTGCCAGACGAGCCTTTGTGGCCCGTATGCCCCCACGCGACCTGGTCTCCGACAGGCCGATCACGGGCAGCTTCGGTGGATTGGGAACTCGATGCATCGGCGTTGTGCTCCACAAATGCGGCCAGACTTCAGCGGCCAGACTTCCGTAGCCAGGGCCGGTGTTCAGCATTCGCACGGCTGACTCTCGGCAGGGAATGGAGGAGTGCACGTCGCGTGCCATTCGCCTGGTCGGCTCGCCTTGCCGCCGTGAACAGGGGCGTTTTCCCGAAGAAAAACACGGAAGAGAAACTTGCCAACGGCGGGAGTCTTGCGGCCGTTGCACAAAAACAGGGCAGGGGGTGCCGCGGTGGAGAGCACCGGACAGCAGGCGTCGAGGTCATACAATCCACAGGTATGCGACTCTTCCCCTGCGATCGATATCCGCTGCCGCTCCCGGACGGGCACCGGTTTCCGATCGACAAATACATGCTCCTGCGACAGCGGCTGAAGCAGCATGCGGCGGCGGGGGTGGAGCTTGAATTCATCGAGCCGCACGCCGCCACCGACGACGAGCTGCTCCGCGTGCATGCGCGGGGCTATCTCGGTCGGGTCATGGCGGGCACCCTCTCGCCGGACGAGGTGCGGCGGATCGGGTTTCCCTGGAGCCGCGAACTGGTCGAGCGGTCGCTGCGCAGCACGGGCGCGGCCGTCGACGCGGCGGCTGCCGCCCTCGAGGATGGCATCGCTGCCAGCCTCGCCGGCGGCACGCACCACGCTGGCACCGACTGGGGCGAGGGCTTCTGCGTGTTCAACGACACGGCCGTGGCAGCCCGGGAAATGCAGGCCCGTGGCGCCGTCGAGCGGGTGCTGATCCTCGACTGCGACGTCCACCAGGGCAATGGTACGGCGGAGATCTTTGCCGATGACCCGACCGTGTTCACCATGTCGATGCATGGCGCCCGCAACTTTCCATTGCGAAAATATCCCAGCTCGCTCGATGTTGCGCTCGAGGATGGCACTGGCGATGACGAGTATCTGCGGGCTCTTGCGGCGGCTCTTGCCGAGTCGTTTGACCGGGCCCGCGCCGATATCGTGCTCTACATCGCCGGGGCCGATCCCTATGAAGGAGATCGGCTCGGCCGGCTTGGGCTCACGAAGGCCGGATTGCTGGAGCGCGACCGGATGGTCTTCACGGCCGCCACAACTGCCGCGACGCCGGTGGCGATCGTCTGCGGCGGCGGCTATTGCCAAGACCTGGAGGCGATTGTCGACATTCACGCCGCGACGATGCTGCTGGCGGCCGGCTGGCCCGCGAGGAGGGAATCCCGTCGCTCACGCTCAGGGCTTGTATGACCTACCAATAAAAGCCCCCTGCGTCAGGTCAGCCGGGGGATGTGGGGCCGGGGGATATGGGTTTGCACGGGCAAACCCTCGCCGGTGATTCGATCACATCTCCCCTTCGCGGATCAGCTTACTCGAAATTTGTCAGGTCTTGACGGCTGGGCAAATTGCGGTGGGGGGCGTGCCGCGGACTGTTTGTTAGAATACCTTCGTTGCATCGTCGGTAGGACGGTTCCTCTTGCCGCGGAATCGCTGTTTTCGAGCTCCAATTCATGAATCTGTCGAAGGTATCGCATCTGCCGCTGGCGGCGTTTTTGGCCGCCGTGATCATGCTCGGCATGCCGGCTCTGGCACGACTGCATCCGAAGCCGGCCGATGATCCGTGGCTGAAGCTCAGGCCACCGCTCCATCCCGTCGCCGGCACAGTGCTCTTTGATGGTAAGCCTATCGTGGGAGCGGTTGTGACGTTCGTGGCACAGACTGCAGATGATGATCGGGAGTATCTGGCAGTGTCTGCCACCGACAAAGACGGCCGGTTCTGGCTGAGGACATTCAGCTCTCAGGGTGACGGTGCCGTGGCTGGCAGGCATTCGATCAAGGTCGAGCGATTGGTGCCGACTGGCAGGATGATCGCCGACTCAGGCCTGTACTCGAACCTCGACCTCGGCACTATTCCTGCGTGGCTTGAGGCGTCGCTCGAATCGGCGGCCGGCTGCTCGCGGATGGACCCCTTGAGGTCAGATCCCTTCGCTCGCTATTCCGCTTTTCCTGGGATGCCGGAGATGGTCAACATCCTGCCGGCTCGGTTTTCCAATGAGAAAATCTCGGGTCTTTCGGCGGAGGTGACGGTCGAAGGCCCGAACGAGTTTCTTATCGACCTCCATGCCGAGCCTCCTTTCTCCATAGACGATGACACCGCGGACGATATGTCGCGAGATTCACACACTGCAGGTCCAAAGGCACCGGGATGAGAAACTCCCGCGCGGAGGGCCACAACAGCGGCTCCGCGCGGGAGTGGATTTGCGGCAGTCCAGGACGTGTCGCGTAGTCTGCTAGCGTTTCAGCGACACGGGCCGTGCCGATATGCCGCGGACAGCCGTTGCCTGCTGGCTGGACTCCGTCTTCAGCACCGACACCTGTCCGCTCGGCAGGGCCTTCTCGGCCATGACCACCGAGTTGGTGCAGCAACTGCTCGCTGGCGCCATGATCACGGTCTCGCAGCAGACGGTCTCGACAATCGGCTCGCAGCACACCGTCTCCCGAACCGGCTCGCAGCACACCGGCTGGTACACCGGCTCGCAGCACACCGGCTCGCAGCACACCGGCTCGCAGCACACCGGCTCGCAGCACACCGGCTCGCAGCAGGCCGCCCTGCGATGGTGATGCCGTCTCCAGCCAGCCTCGGCATCCCAGCCAGCCCCGATCACTGCCATACAGGTGAGCACACCGACCGAACGAATCAGATACTTGCCAGTCATGGTAGGAAACCTTCTGTGAATCTCGGGAAGAACACCGGGCGACCCAGACGTGGGTGGCCCTGCCCGAGGTGCGAAACGG
>JBIIOL010000481.1:0-3325 GCA_044336965.1 Pirellulales bacterium
CGCCCGACAAGGAACGGAGTCGATCACGCGCTCGAACAGCCCCGCGCGACGGGCCTCGAGCACCGATCTGCCCCGGGCCGACGGACGAACCACCCGGGCCTTCACCATGGCCTCGCGACCGACTTTCGCCTTCCGCTTGCCGGTCTTCGCGGTGCCGGTTTTCACGGTGCATCGCGAGGGCTTCGAACCACGTTTGACGAGTGCGATCACCGAGGACCTCCTGACCGATGGGACGACTGACATGCCTGCCGTACTGAAGAAACCGCACGCCCCGCCGACTGGTAACACCTCGCCAGAATTTGTCCAATCCAGATTTTTGCCGGTTGCCCACCGTGGTAGGCTTGGGTCGAAACGGTGGCCGGACAAGGGAATCCCGAGTGATTGACGCGGAGCCAGACGCAAACCCGGACTCGCACGTGCGGGTTGCTCTGCCTGCCTCCCCTGCTCCGCCGAACCGGCAGCTGGTCTGGGCCGTGTTCCTCAGCTCTGTCGCATTGGCCCTCGTGTTCCCGGTCGCCGAGGCGGTGGGTTGGTCGCTCTCGGGCCCGAAGCGAACGCCGGTGCATGCCGACGACCCCATCCTCGAACTGCTGCCCATACTGGGCATGGGCGTGTTGATCGCGACCTGGATCTTCGTCTTCTGGTCGTTGATCGGCAGTTTCTTGAACGTCGTGGTTCACCGGTTGCCGCTCGGCCAGTCTGTCGTGCTGGGCGGATCCCACTGTCCACGATGCCACAGCCCCATCAAGTGGCACGACAACCTGCCGGTGATCGGCTGGCTCAACCTGAACGGACGCTGCCGCTCGTGCGACCTGCCGATCGCTGCCCGGTATCCGGTCGTCGAGTCGATCTGTGCCGGCCTTTGCACGGCGATCTATTTTCGCGAACTCCTATCGGGCGGCGCGAACCTGCCGGGCCGTGTGCCGGACTTCCAGCACGGCGGCGTGCTGAAACTCTTCCCCAACCCGGCGATCGATCTGCTCGGTCTCTCGCTCTATCACTGCGGCACGCTCTGCGTGCTTCTGGTCTGGGGCCTCATCGCCTGGGACCGCCACCGCGTGCCACTCTGGAACGTCGTCACGGTGCTGGGCGTGGCTGCCGCCTTGCCGGCACTGCTTCCGTCGCTGCATCCTCTGAGCCTGACGGGCGGGCCGGCCACGGACCCCACGATCACGGACGCCTGGTTCGCGCAGGGTCTGGGCGTGTCAGTCGCCGGTGGCATGGCGGGCCTGCTCTGCGGGCTGTTCCTGCAATGGCTGCTCGGTCGGCTCCTGCGGGGCGATGCGTCAGGCCGCAGCGGCATGCCACTGTGGCAACCGCATGGGCTCGGCATCGGTCTGGCACTCGTGGGCATCGTGTTTGGATGGCAGGGCATGCTGGGCACGACGACGACGCTGCTCATGGCCTGCCTCCTGCAGGCACTCATCTGGTCGACTGTGATGGCTTGGCCAACGGTCCCGTCCGAACTCCTGCTCGTGCCGGCGACCTTCCTCCACCTCTGCGGCTGGCGACAGCTGGTCGACAGCCTGGGCGGCTGGTGGCCCGGCACGAACCCAACGCTGGCGTGCCTGACGCCGATGGCGGCCATGGCGCTCACGGTAGTATGGGCGCTCGTGGCGATCGCGCCTGCGTTCCGCCGCCCGCGGCTGCACAACGAAACCAGTCCCGAACACCCTGGCGATCTGCCCGCGTAACCCCCTTCCCGGTCCTTTCATGCAACGCCGTCTTGTCCTCGTGCTTGGCGACCAGCTCGATCCCAAGAGCGCCGCCTTCGACGGCTTCGACCGCCGCCGCGACTCGGTCTGGATGGCCGAAGTGGCCGAGGAATCAACCCATGTGTGGACGCATAAGGCCCGGATCGCCGTCTTCCTGTCGGCCATGCGTCACTTCCGCGCCGCGCTCACCGCCGCTGGCATCGACGTCGACTACACGGAGCTGACCTTCGACACGCAGGCCCGAGAGTCTGACCGCAGCCCCGGACCCGGCACACTCACAGAGGCACTCCTGCAGAGCCTCGACCGGGCGAAGTCCACCGGTCGGACCCCAGACAGCATGATCGTCGTCGAACCGGGCGAATGGCGGGTGCGGGCAGCCCTCGAAGCAGCCGCCAGGCAGGCGGGCATTTCCTTGGAAATTCGTCCGGACAGGCACTTTTTCTCATCGCGGGAGGAATTCGCGGAGCATGCCCGGGGCCGGAAGCAACTTCGGCTCGAATACTTCTACCGGCCCCTCCGTGAGAAGCATGCGGTGCTTATGGACGACGGCGAGCCGGCCGGCGGCCAGTGGAACTTCGATGCGGAGAACCGCGGCGCGTTTCCCAAGAGCGGCCCCAGTCGCGGCCCGGGTCGTCTGCCATCGCCGACGCCGTTTCCGCCCGACGCGATCACGCGCGACGTGATCGCGCTGGTGAATGCCCGGTTCGCCAGCCACCCCGGCAGCCTCGATGCCTTCGACTGGCCGGTGACGCCGGACGATGCCCGCGCGGCGCTCGACGATTTTCTCACGCACAGGCTCGCCAACTTCGGGAAGTATCAGGACGCGATCTGGACCGGCGAGCCCTGGCTCTACCACTCCCGCCTGTCGCAGGCGATGAACATGAAGCTGCTCGATCCCCGCGACGTGGTCGCCGGCGCCGAGCGGATGTGGCGGCAGGGAAAAGCGCCGCTCGAGGCTACCGAGGGATTCATCCGGCAGGTGCTCGGCTGGCGGGAGTATGTCCGCGGCGTCTACTGGCACTTCATGCCGGAGTACGAGCAACGCAACTCGCTCGACGCCGATCGTCCATTGCCACACTTCTATTGGACTGCCGACACCGAGATGAACTGCCTGAAGGACGCGCTCGCGCAGACGCTCCGCCACGGCTACGCCCACCACATCCAGCGGCTGATGGTGACGGGGCTCTTTGCGATGCTCCTCGGCGTGAAGCCGCAGGAAGTGCACCGCTGGTACCTCGCGGTCTACGTCGACGCGGTCGAGTGGGTGGAACTGCCCAACACGCTGGGCATGAGCCAGTTCGCCGACGGCGGCGTGATGGCCTCCAAGCCCTACTGCGCCTCCGGCGCCTACATCGACCGAATGAGCAACGCCTGCGGGGGATGCCGGTTCAATCCGAAGATCGCCACCGGCCCCGAAGCCTGCCCGTTCACGACGCTCTACTGGGACTTCCTCGCCCGCCACGAGAAGCTGCTCAAAAAAAATCCACGCATGGCGATGCAACTGAAAAACCTCGCCCGCAAAGACGCCGCCGAGCTGCGCTCGATCCGCCGCCAGGCGGATGGGTTGCGGGAGGCGACGCCGTAGCATGCGACGAACGCCCGCAACGGTT
>JBIIOL010000053.1:0-11400 GCA_044336965.1 Pirellulales bacterium
GCAGATCCAGTGCGCGGAGTGCCACAACCATCCGTTCGACCGCTGGACGATGGACGACTACTACGGCTTCGTCAGCTTCTTCACCGGCATCAAACGAAAGAACGGCATCGAGCCCCGCGAGCGCCGCATCTTTTTCGACACCTCCGTCGAGCCTGCTAAGCACCTCGTCGACGGGCGTCCCATGCCGCCGAAGGTGCTCGGCGCGATCGAGCCGGTGCCGGGTGGCGATGACCCTCGCAAGGCGCTCGCTGAGTGGCTCACGTCGCCCGACAACGAGCTCTTCAGCATCAATCTGGCCAATCGCATCTGGGCCCAACTGCTCGGCCGCGGCGTGATCGACCCGGTTGACGACATCCGCGTCAGCAATCCGCCGGTCAATCCCGCGCTGCTCGATGCCCTTTCGAAGCGGCTCGTGGAGGTGAAGTTCGACCTCCGAGGCCTCGTTCGCGACATCTGCAACTCTCGCGTCTACCAGCTCTCGAGTAGGCCAAACGCGTCGAACGCCGCGGACACGCGGCAGTTCTCGCACGCGCACCTGCGGCGACTTCGTGCCGACACGCTGATCGACTCGATCGTGGCCGTGACCAACGTGCCCCGTCGGTTTGACGGCTTCGTTGACGGCACGCGGGCCATCGACGTCTATCCGAAGGCGAGCGGTACCACGGAGGTGGAATTCGGCCCCTATCACGGCGATGCCTTCTTCCACACGTTCGGCCGGGCCAGCCGGTCCACGGTGGCGGCCCGCGAAACCAAGAGCGAACCGACGCTCTCGCAGGCTCTGCACATGGCCGTCGGCGACAGCGTTCGCGATCGGCTCGCATCCGGTGGCGTGGTCAAGAAACTGATCGAGACCAAGTCCACGCCTGAGGACATCATCGACGAGCTCTTCATCCGCAGCCTTTCGCGCCGGCCTACTCCCAAGGAGATGGCCGCGTTGCGGGCGCTCGTTGGCGACAGCGTCAAAGATCAGGCCGTCTACGAGGACATCCTTTGGAGCCTGCTCAACTCCACCGAGTTTCTCTTCAACTACTGACGTGTGAAGGTCGACGGGGGCTTTTCAATGACGCAGCGTGGGCGCAGCGAGTCGTCGGCCATGCCGCCGTTCTGGCCGGCACGCCGATTCTTCAGTCTGAGTGTCGCAGTATGTGGTGTGGTGTGCCTGGTGATCGGGATGGCTCCCGTCGCCGTCGCCCAGAACATCGCCTATCACTACCACATCGACTCTGTCGAACCCCGCTGCGGCCAGCGAGGCACCACAGTCGAGGTGACGATGCGGGGATACTGCCTGGAAAACCCGAAGGAGGTGGTCTTCTACCGGCCGGGCATCCGGGCGGTGGACATCACGACCGAGACTGCAAAAAACTATCAGAGCACGCTCACGTGCAGGTTCGAGATCGCGGCCGACTGTCCGCTGGGAGAGTTTCCGTTTCGCGTGCGGACCGCCAGAGAGCTCTCGACCGTGTCGACGTTCCACGTCACGCCGTTCCCTGTCGTTGACGAAGACGAGAAGACGGCCAACTCCAACGACACGCTCGCGACGGCGATGGCGGTGACGCCCAACGTGACGGTCCGCGGGCGGGTTGGCAACAGCCCGGCGGGCGACGTCGACCTGTATAAGGTGCCTGCGGTCGCCGGCCAGCGGCTGTCGATCGAGGTGGATGCGGTCCGCAACACCGACCAACGGTTTGGCGACACGTCGTTCGACGTCGCGATGCGGATCCTCGACGAGGAGGGCCGCGAACTGGCGGCCAATGACGACAACCCGCTGCACATCCAGGATCCCCTGCTGTCGGTCAAACTCCCCCGCGACGGTTCGGTGTTCGTCGAAGTGAAGCGGACGGTCTTCATGGCCGCGGACCACCCCTACTGTGTGCACATTGGCACCAATCGTCGACCGCTTGCCGCCTATCCGGCCGGCGGGCCGGCGGGCAAGCCGCTGACGGTGAGATTCATCGGGGATCCGCTCGGCGACCTCGACGAGACGGTAGAGGTGCCCGAGACGCCGGGCACGTTCGAGCATTTCAGCGACGGCCCCTCGGGGCTCCTGCTGCGGTCGAGCCCGTTCCCCAACGTGCTCGAAGATACGGTTGCCGCCGAGACCCGCATCGAGAGCCTGCCCGCTGCGGCCAACGGCATCCTCGACGCTCCTGGCGACACCGACTCCTTCCGCATGAAGGTGAAAAAGGGGGATCGCTACCGGCTGCGGGTCTTCGCCGCCGCGATCGGCACGCCGCTCGACGCCGCGATCCGTATCCGGCCGCTCGATGCCGAGGGCAAGCCCGGCCCGGTCGAACTGCAGGCCGACGACTCGACGATGGCGGATCGTGAGGTCTTCGGTACGACCGCCTACTCCGCGTCGGTGCTGAAAGACACGCTCGATCCGTCGGTGGTCTGGGAGTCCAAGGCCGACGGCGAGTATGTGCTCGAGATCAGCGACACGACCGGGTTCGGCTGCCCCACCGGTGTCTATCGCATCGAGATCGAGCAGCCGCCCGACGCCGTCTACACCCTGTTGGCGAGCACGGCCTTCTACTGGCAGGAGCGGGTCCGCGCGACCAGCCTGGCCGTTCCCCAGGGCGGCCGCTGGACGGTGAACGTCACGCTGCCGCAGGGTCAGGGGAGCACGTTCAAGGGCGATCTTGAGATCGTGGCCCATGGTCTGCCGACGGGCGTGCGACTCGTGTCGCCAAAGATCCCCGCCGGCCAGTCGATCTGGCCCGTCCAGTTCGTCGCCGACGCCACGGCCCCCCTCGCCGCCGCGCTCGTCACGCTAGAGGCCAGGCCGGTAGACCCCGCGAAGAAGATCCTCAGCCCATCGCAGCAAAACCTGCCCTTCTGCAGCTGGTTCAATGGCGACGCTTGGCGGACGGTGCGGCTCGACAAATACGTGCTGGCCGTTACTGAGCCGGCTCCTTTTTCGATCGACGTCGAGAAGCCGCGGGCTCCGATCGTCCGCGGCGGCGAGCTTTCGATCCCGGTGAAGATCACGCGTCGCGACGGCTTCGACGAGCCGGTCGAATTTCTCTGTGACTGGGTGCCCAAGGGGCTCTCTCCGCAGCCGAAAGTGACGATCGAATCCGGGCAGAGCGAGGGTGAACTCAAGCTCTCCGCCGCCGTCGACGCGGCGCTGGGCACCCAGCCGCTCGTCGTCACGGCGACGACCACGCAGGGTTTCGAGGCGGGCTGGTATTTCGGCGCGGGCCGCGTGCGTGTGTCGACGGAGATGGTGGACATCACCACGGCCGAGCCCTTCGTCGAGTTGGCCAGCGAGCCGGAGAGCGTTCGCCGTGGCGAGCGGAAGCGGTTCACCTGGACGGTGCGACAGAAGAGCCCGTTCGAGGGAAATGCCAGCGTGAAGCTCGTCGGACTGCCCAAGGGGGTGAGTGTCGTCGAGCCGCTGCCGGTGATCACGAAGGATTCGAAAGACGTGGCCTTCGAGATCGAGGCGAGCGACGAGGCGCTGATGGGCGCGGTCAAGGGGCTGGCCTGCGAAGTGATCGTGCAGGCCGCCGGTCAGGAGATCCACCAACGCTCGGGCAGCGGCACGCTCCGCATCGATCCGAAGCTCTGAATATCTGTGGCAAAAGCCATATCCATGGCCCGGGTGGGGGGCGGCGTGGCCTGCGAGCCTACGGCGCCTTTGGTGACGGATAGGTGTCGAAGATGTCGCCCTGTCCGAGGATCCGCGGATCGGCCTGCCGCTGCAGTTCGGCGAAGAGTTCGTCGCGTAGGGCCGTGGTCTGCTCAGGTCTCGTCTCCGCGAGGTTCTGTACGCAGTCGGGATCGATCGCAAGATTGTAGAGTTCGTCGGCCGGCCGCTTGCCGAAGCAGAGTTGCCAGTGGCGGTCATCTGGCCCGGTCGCCTCGATGAGCGACTTGGTCGGGCCGTCGTCGGTGTCGAGCAGGCCCAGTTCCACGTTGCCGCACGGCCAGCGGTCGGGGGCGAAGTTGTGGACGTAGAAGAGCGATCCGTTCCGGATGGCCCGGGCCGGGTAGCCGAGCCCTGATTCGGTCCCCGGCCGGCAGCGAACGTCGTTTCGCTCGCGGCCCATGATCACGAACGGCCGCTGGCGTTGTGGGCTGTCCCTCAGGAGATCCACGATGCTCCCGCCCGTGATCGCGGTCATGCCGGCTTTCGCGCCGTCCACACCGAAGAGCTCGAGAAATGTGGGCGCCAGGTCGATGAGGCTGACCAGCTGCTCGGCCCGGCGGCCCGGGTGCTCGATCCCCGCCGGCCAGCTGGCGACCAACGGCACGCGGTGGGCCGTGTCATACGTATGCCCCTTCACTCGCGGGAATGGCATGCCATGGTCGGAGGTCACGATCACGAGTGTGTTCTCGGCGCGGCCGCTCTCGCGGAGCGTCGCGATGAGGTTGCCCACCTCGCGGTCATACGCCTCGATCTCGGTCGCGTAGTCGAGCATGTCACGGCGGACGACGTCATTGTCGGGCCAGTAGGCCGGCACGCGGTCGATGTCGGCAGGTTTTTTTCCAGCGGCGTGTCCGGCGTCGGGCTCATATTTGCGATGGGGGTTCGCGCTGCCAAACCAGTAGAAGAAGGGCCGGTCCGTCGGGGCCGACGCCAGAAACTTCTTGAATTCTGAGTTCCGCAGGCCCCACGTGCGCTGCGCCCCGTCGGCGGTCTTCGCGACGCCCGGCCCCCAGACCTTCCCCTTTGTGCCGCAGCTGATTCCGTTGGCCGCGAGCACCTCCGTGAACGCCATGAATTGTGGTGGGAACGTGGGCCAGTGGTTGGCTGCCTCCTCGAGTTGCCAGGGGTTGCGGCCGGTGAGCAGGCCGGCGCGGCAGGGCGAACATTTCGACGTGGGCGCGTAGGCGTTGTCAAACACGAGGCCGTTCGCGGCGAGGGCGTCGATGTTGGGAGTCTTGGCCCAGGAGCAGCCGTAGGCGCCGAAATGGCAGGAGGCATCGTCGGCGATGATGAACAGCACGTTCGGGCGGGCCGTCGGCTCCGCGGCCGACGCGACTGCGAACGGGAGCAACAGGCACAAGGCCAGTGAGAGGCGAGACAGGGTGAGGCAAGACAGGGCGAGGCGAAGCATGCGAGGGCCCTTCGACGCGGTGAGGTGGAGCTCACAAAACCGCAGCAGTCTATCAGGCTGAGGCGCGCCCGTCGGGCGGTGGGCGCGGCAGGCCTCCGGTCGTGGCCCCGCAATAGCGTAGCGGGCTGCTTTGAATGGCACCTGCTACCATGCCCCGCGGGTGCGTCCTCGATGGAGAGGGCCACGAACCTCTCGACTTCCCGGAGACATCCGTCATGCGCAATCGACTCACCGTGGCACTGCTGGTTCTGGCTGTCGTTTCGTTCATGCCGATGTCCCATGCACGGTCGGCTGATGACGATGTGCAGGGGGCCAAAGCCGCCGTGGGGAAGTTTCACGAGGCACTCAATCTGCTGTTCACAGGAGATGCGGGGCCCATCAAGGCCGTCTGGTCACATGCCGACGACGTGACCTACATGGGGCCGGTGGGTGGGATGCAGGTCGGCTGGGCACAGATTGAGCCCTACTGGGACAAGCAGGCTGCCAAAAAACTGGGCGGCAAGGTCGACGCGACGGACATGCACGTGGTGGCCAGCCCACAGCTTGCCGTCGCCCACTATTACGAGAAGGGCGCGAACGTCATCGACGGCAAGCCGCAGCCCGTGTCGATCCGGACGACGACCACGCTCCGCAAGGAAAACGGGAAGTGGATGGTGATCGGCCACCACACCGACACATTGGCCTATCTCCAGAAATAGGCTGACCCCACGCAGAGCGAGTATGAGGCCTGGCTGGGTGGGGTCGCAGTGGTTGTGCGGGCTGAGACCCCTTCCCGCGGCTTTCAGAAAATCGGAACTAGACTGCCTGAAGTGATCCTTTTGGCCGGCTCCCCCGATTCCGATCCCCATGAACACCACCCAGCGTCTCCTGCTCACGTCGCTCGGCCCTGTCATCGGCCTGATGGTCTTGTCGTGGCTGACGTTTCTGAACCAGCGGGATTTAAACCACAGCCATGGCAACCGGCATGAGTCGCTGCGGCTGGCGAATGAACTGCGTGCCAGCTCCGACGAACTCACGCGGCTCGCCCGCACCTATGTCGTGACGGGAGATGCTGACTACGAAAAGAAGTATTGGCATGTGCTCGACGTCCGTAACGGCAAGCAGCCAAGGCCCGACGGCCGCACCGTGCCGCTCCGCACGCTGATGCAGCAGCAGGGCTTTACGGACGAGGAGTTCGCCAAGCTCCAGGAGGCCGAGGGCAATTCCAACGCCCTCGTGACGACCGAGACGATCGCCATGCATGCGGTCAAGGGGGAGTTTGATGACGGCCGAGGTGGCTACACGAAAAAAGGGACTCCTGATCCCGAGCTGGCCCGACGCATCATGCACGATGACAAGTATCACTCCGACAAGGCCATCATCATGGGGCCGATCGGCGAGTTCGTGACGCTGCTGGATGATCGCACGGAGGAAGCGACGCTGCGGTTTCGCAGGTGGGGCGAACTGCTGCAGTTGGCGGGCCTCATGCTGACCGTGATCGCGCTCGTGACAGCGTGGCTGGGTATTCGCCGCCATGCCGCTGCACTGCGGCAGGCCATCGGCAAGCTCTCCGACAGTTCCGAACACGTGGCTACCGGCGCGACAGAGGTCGCCTCGTCGAGCCGGCACCTGGCCCATGGCGCCACCGAGCAGGTCGCCTCACTCGAGGAGATCTCGACTTCCGCCCGGGAGATGGCCGCAGGAGCGACTGACAACGCCAGGCGTACGCAATCTGCCAGCGAACTGGTGGCCCGTGAGCAGCAGGAGTTTGCCGGCGCGACGGTCCTGCTTGGCGAGATGGTGACCGCAATCGAACAGATCGCCGAGGCGGGCGGACGGATCTCCAAGATCAACAAACTCGTTGACGAGATCGCCTTTCAGACGAACATTCTCGCGCTCAACGCCGCCGTGGAGGCCGCCCGCGCGGGCGAGGCCGGCCAGGGGTTCGCCGTCGTGGCCGACGAGGTGCGGCGGCTGGCGCAGCGGTGTGCCGGTGCGGCCCGCGAGTCCACCGCCCTGATCGAGGAGTCGATCGTCCGCACCCAGGTCGGCCACGAGAAGATGTCGCGGCTGTCGGAGGCAATCCGCACGCTGGCGGCGGTGGCCACCGAGGTCCGCGGGCTGATGGACAACGTCCGCGACGGCAGCCGCGCACAGCACGATGCGGTGGCGCGGATTGGCGCGGCCATCGGGCAGATCGAGCAGGTCACCCACCGTGCGGCGGCGGGCGCCGAACAGGGCTCGGTGGCGGCCGAGGAGATGACCGCTCAGGCCGTCGCCTTGCAGGATGTCGTCGCCGACCTGAAGGCGATGGTGGGGGGCGACCGGCAGGCCGAGCTAGCCGGCCTGATCCGACCGTAACGGGATTGCGGTCTGTGCCGCCCGTGCGGGCTGCGTGGGCTGCGTGGGCTGTGTGGGCATGGGAAATGCAGCTGACCCTGCCGATTGGCGAACAGACAGCGAAAAAAGGGGTTAGGATTGGGCGGCGTTGATTCCCCCGGCCGCAGATTCCGCCACGCACCGACTCATGACGACCGACCGATCTGCCTCCGCCGAACACGCCCAGAAACTCCTGCGGCAGATCAGCCTGGAACTGGCGTTCGTCGATCCGCACGGCAAAAAGCCGGCGGAGGAACTGCGGCGGCTCATCGCCGAACTCGAGCAGGCCGTTGCCGTTCATGCACCGCAGTCGATCCGTGACCTAGCGGCCGAGGCCCGCAGTCGCGTCGAGGCCAGCCCCGGCGTCGCCGCAACGCTCACAACCGACGCGATCGTCCATTTCCATGACTGGCAGCCGCGGATGCAGGAGGCGGTGATCGCCTGGAGCCGTGAGCCGGCATCCGGCGGCCAGCAGGCTCTGGCCAGCCCCACGGCCCAGCCGACCGTGCCAAAGCCTCCGTCTGGGATCGCTACTGCGACGACGGATGCAGCCGCGACGGAGCAGTTCTCCGTCCTTCCCGATGACGCCGATGGCGAACTGGTGCGGCTCTTCTGCTCCGAGTCGCAGGATCTGCTGCAGGACATCGAGCAGGGCGTGCTCGTGCTCGAAGAGCGGCCGCAGGATACCGACACGCTGGCGACGGTGTTTCGGGCCTTCCACACGTTCAAGGGCAACGCCAGCGTGATGAAACTGGTCGTGATCCAGCGGCTCGCCCACGAACTGGAGTCGCTTCTCGACGGCGCTCGTCGCGGCACGCACCGGCTTGACCGCCGGGCGATAGACGCGATCCTCGCCGGTGCCGACATCTTCAAGCGATTCATCGGCGAGATGGCCGCTCAGATCGAGGGCACTGGGGTTGGACAGCAGATCAGACTGCCGGTGGCGGCCGTGATCGACGAAGTCAAGTCGCTGCTGAACGGCCAGCCACAGGCCTCGGCGCCGCCGTCTGCGAGGGTCGCGACTCCTGCTCCCGTCGTGTCCGCCGCCGTTGCACCGCAGCCCGCTACCGAGCCCGCTGTCGTGCCGGCACCCGCTGTGATCACGCTGCCGCTACCCGCCGCCGAGATTCCCCCTGCGGCGATGTCGGAGCCAATCACGCCCGCCGATCCCGAACAGTCTGCAGTCGCCCGCCCCGCCGCGGCCGCAGCGAGTGCTGGCGCCGCTGGCCTGATCCGGGTCGACACGGCCAAGCTCGACGGCCTCATCGATCTCGTCGGAGAGCTCGTCATCGCGCAGTCGTTGGTCACCCAGAATTCTGACCTGCAGGCGGTGGCCAGCGAGCAGTTGGCCCGCAGCCTCGGGCAGCTTCGCGGCATCTCCACGGAACTGCAGCGGACCGCACTGTCGTTGCGGATGGTGCCGATCCGTGGCACGTTCCAGAAAATGGCGAGGCTCGTCCGCGACCTCTCAGTGCAGGTCGGCAAGGAGATCCGGCTCGTGCTCGAGGGGGAGGAGACGGAACTCGACCGCACGCTGGTCGAGGAACTCGGCGATCCGCTCGTCCACATGATCCGCAATGCGGCCGACCACGGAATTGAGTCGCCGGCCGACCGGATTGCGGCCGGCAAGGAACCGTCCGGCACGATCACCCTCCGCGCCTTCCACAAGGGCGGCATGGTGTTCATCGAGATTTCCGACAACGGTCGGGGATTGAGCGTTTCGCGGATCCGCGCCAAGGCGGTCGAGCGGGGCCTGATCTCGGCGCACGAACCGCTCACCGATCGCGAGGTGCTCGACCTGATCTTCGCCCCGGGCTTCTCCCTGGCCTCCAAGGTCACCGACCTGTCAGGCCGCGGGGTGGGCATGGACGTCGTTCGCCGCAATATCGAGCGGCTCCGTGGCACGATCGAGATCAACTCGGCCGAGGGGCGGGGCACGACGTTTACCATCGGCCTGCCGCTCACGCTGGCGATCATCGAGGGATTACTCGTGCAGGTGGGCGACCAGCGGTTCGTGGTGCCCACGCTGTCTGTGCGGGAGTCGTTCCGCCCCCTGCCCTCGACGCTATCGGCGGTGCAGGGGCGCGGCGAGATGGTGAGCGTCCGTGGCAGGCTGACGCCGCTCCTGCGGCTCGCCAATCATCTCCACATTCCCGACGCCGTCACCGATCCCACGCAGGGCATCGTGATGGTGCTCGAGGCTGGCCAGGAGTGCCGCTGCGTGCTCGTCGACGCGCTTGTCGGCAAGCAGGAGGTGGTCATCAAGAGCCTCGGGGAAACCTTTCAGGATCAGCAGGTGTTTGCCGGTGCGGCCATCCTTGGCGACGGCCGCGTGGGCCTGATCCTCGACACCACCGCGCTCGTTCGATTGAAGCTCAAACACACAGAGGCGGCGTAGCCAGCGACGCCCCCCCAAACCATCACACAGCCCAACACACAGCCCATGACACACCCCAGCCAATCACCGAACGTCTCCCCGAATCAGTCTGAGCTGGCGGCCCGGCCCGGCAAGTATCTGACGATCACCCTCGGCCGCGAGTCGTACGGGATCCCCGTGCTCAAGGTGCGGGAGATCATCCGGATCTGCCCGATCACCCGGGTGGCCAACATGCCGCCCCAGGT
This sequence comes from Pirellulales bacterium, assembly GCA_044336965.1. GTDB lineage: Bacteria > Planctomycetota > Planctomycetia > Pirellulales > UBA1268 > CAMCQY01. The sequence goes on from JBIIOL010000053.1 coordinate 10,044, forward strand.
GCGGGGAGTGATCAACCTGCGGGGCAAGGTGATTCCGGTCGTCGACCTGCGGACGCGGTTCGGCCTGCCGGCGGGAGCGGATCACGATCGCACCTGCATCGTCGTCACGCAGGTGGCCGCCACCGTGGGCAACGGCACCCGGCTCTACGGCGTGATCGTCGACGGCGTCGAAGAGGTAGCCCACTTCACCGCCGATGATCTTCAGTCAACACCCGACTTCGGTGGCGCGATCGACACACGGTTCATCACCGGGATGGCAAAGGCGGGTGACAGCGTCAAGTCGCTCATCGATCTCGACGCCATCGCTGCCGCCGAGGGTATGCCGCTCGACGAACCAGCGTCTGTTCCGCCTGCTGCCGCTCGGTAAACCACTTCTCCGATTCCGTCTCCCTTCCGCCCCCTCATCCACAGCCCGTTTCACCCGTCTCAAGAAATGTCATGAGCACCTGGACCATTCCTCGCCGCATCATCGCCGGATTCATCACTCTCTTCCTGATCGCCGCCCTGCTCGGCGGTTTGAGCCTCTGGCGAGTGGTCGATATCAACAAGAATGTGGTCGTGATAGCAACGAATTCTGTTCCCTCGGTCGTCAGTCTCAATCGCATCATCCAGAACAACATGGACGGACGCCGCATCGTCCGCCAGTGTGTCGTCGATGCGGCTGAAGGCGAGAAGTCCACGGCCGCCGCAGAGGCGGCCTTCGCTGCCGTCACGAAGGAGGGGGACAAACTTCGCGACGAGTACATGCCTCTCATTATTAACCCGCAGGAACAGCAGCTGTTCAACACTGCTTCCGCTGCCCGTGACAAGCTGATTGCTGCGGCCTCGGACGTTCTATCGCGGGTTTCGGCTGGGGATCTCGAAGCGGCGAGAACCGCCATTCGTGGTCGCATGGATGCCGCGGACCAGGAGTGCATGGACCGTTTCAACGAGTGCATTGAATACAACGCGAAGTTCGCCCAGCAGGAGGCCGAGATGGCCAAGCGGAAGGTGGGAGTGAGTTTCGTTCTCATCGGTGCGGCACTGTCGCTGGCCCTGTTGCTGGCCAGCCTGCTGGGATGGAGCGTCATCGTATCGACCGACCGGGCCCTGCAGGCCGTGTCGACCTCCCTGGAGAACAGCGCGGCGCAGACGGCGACCGCCTCCGGCCAGCTCTCGAGCGTGAGCCAGGCGCTGGCCGCGGGCTGCAGCGAGCAGGGATCTTCCGTGGTGCAGACGAGCGCCGCGCTCGAAGAGATGTCGACGATGATCCGGAGCACGGCCGACAATGCGTCGCGTGCGAAGGATCTGGCAAACCAGGCCCGTACCGCGGCCGAGACTGGTTCGCGGACGATGGTCGCGATGAACGAGGCGATGA
>JBIIOL010000482.1:0-3313 GCA_044336965.1 Pirellulales bacterium
GGCGAGGATGTGGTTGAGGACCTCGCGGGTCTTGATGATCTCGTCGGCCTGGATCTCGATGTCGCTCACTTGGCCGCCGACCTGGCCGTACGGCTGGTGAATCATCACCTTGGCGTGCGGAAGGACAAACCGCTTCCCCTTCGCGCCACCGGCCAGCAGCACGGCACCGCCGCTGGCTGCCAACCCCACGCAGTAGGTTGCCACGGGGCAGGAGAGAATCTGCATCGTGTCGTAGATCGCCATCGTCGCCGTCACGCTGCCACCCGGGGAGTTGATATAGAAGTGGATGTCCTTGCGGCGGTTTTCGCTCTGCAGATAGAGCAGTTTCATCACCACTTCGTTGGCGTTGCCGTCGTAGATCTCTCCCTGCAGGAGGATGATCCGGTTTTCCAGCAGCAGGTCGCCGAGCGTCATCTGCCGCTGCCGCTGATAGTCGCGGTAGGCACTCGAGGCACGGGGCGGGGAGGCGTCGTGGGGCATGTCAGGCGTTCTCCCCGACGACAACGCCACACACGGCGTGATCGATGGCCTCGGCATCGGCCTTCGGGAACTCGAACGGCGTGTCGGTGAACTTCGCCTCGGACGTGACGATGTCGATCGTCTTGCGCTCGATGATCTGGTTGCGCAGCACATCCATCAGCCCGCGTCGCTCGAGGCTCGCCCGCACCCGTCGCGGCGACTCGCCAGACTGGGCGGCGATCGCCCGAATCTCCTCGTCGTAATCGGCGGGCGCGTCGGAGATCGACGACTCCTCGGCGATCTTCTCGAGGATGAAGTGCTCCTTGAGCGCCCGCGCCGTGCTGGCCATTGCCGACTGTCGCAATTCGTTGACGTACCGCCGGATGGAATCGTCGTCGAACCCGCTCCGCCGCAGTTCTAGGATCGCCCGCTCCAGTTCCCGCTGCGCCTGACGCCGGAGCAGCTGCGGCGGAAGATCCCAGGTCGCCGAGGCCGTCAGGGCGCTGGACACCTGCTGGCGGACCTGCCGCCGGCGATGCCACTCGATCTGGTTCTCCAGTTGCTTGCGCACCGCATCCCGCAGGGCCTGGGCCGACTCGAAACCGCCAAGCTCGGAAAGCAGCGCGGGGGTCAGCTCAGGGAGCTCGAGCTTCTTCACCTCGTGGATGGTGAGCTCGAGAGTCACGTCCTTGCCGCGGAGGTCTTCGACGGCCGCCTCGGACGAGACCTTCACCGTGGCGGTGACCGTGTCGCCGGCCTTCGCCTTCTTGATCAGCGCATCGAAGCCGGGCAGCTCCGCGTCGGCTAGCGACAGCTTGGGACGGACGACGACCTCGACCTCCTTCGCCTCCGACAACTCCTTGTCGCCGTCGAGGAAACGGAGGGTGGCCACGATCAGGTCGCCCATGGCGGGCGTCCCGGCATGCGGCACCAGCCGGCTGCGGTCGCGGAGGATGTTGGTCAGGGCATCGTCGACATCCGCGTCGGAGATCGTCCGCGTCGGCCGCTTGATCGACAGCCCCTTCCACTTCGGCAGTTCGAATTCCGGACGCACCTCGATCGAAAACTCGAACGTCATCGGGCCTTCGTCGGGAAGGACGACCGCCGCGACGTCGAGTTCGGGCTCGCTGATCGGGGCGAGCTTTTCCGTCTCCGTCACCTGCGACATCGCGTCGGTGAGCAACTTCGACCGCACCTGGTCGCCCAGTTCCGACTTGAAGCGGCTGCTCACCAGCCGCCGCGGCGCCCGGCCCGGACGAAAGCCCGGCAGGAGGGCGGTGGGCATCAGGTCGCCGAGGGCCTCTTCGAACGCCCGCTCGATGTCATCACGCGGAATCGAGACTTTCACCTTCCGCTGGCATGTGGAGACGTTTTCGATCGAGACTTCGAGGGAAAGCGGCTTGGTCTCGAGGCCTTCTGTGGCGACAGCGTCGGGTGTGGTGGTGGAAGCCATGGAACCTTCGGGAACGTGAGGCGGAACAACCGCGAGGCGGGAAGAAAACAGGGAAAAGGAAGCGGGTGATGGGATTCGAACCCACGACAACCACGTTGGCAACGTGGTGCTCTACCAACTGAGCTACACCCGCGGTGACCACGGGCGTTCCCGCCATCGCGTCTCGGAAGGCGGAATCCCGTGGAAACCCCGCGATTATAGAGGTGCCCGGGGTGGCCGCAAGGTCACCCTTTGCGCAAGACCGGTTTTCTGCAGGGGGTGGGCAAGCCGCGGTCTGGCAGATTGGAAACGCATCCCGCGGCGGTAAACTTTGTTCGATCCAGCCTCTTTGCGGCCGCCCGCCGCCGCGACATGAACGTGCGTTTCGTCGTCATCGCCCCGGAATCCCACGCGTGCACCCGCGACGTGCGGCTGCCGATTTTGATTGGGCGGGCCGACGATGCCAAATTCCGCATCCGCGACGAGCGGATCAGCCGCCGCCATTGCGAGCTCATCGAAGACGAGGGGGTCGTCAGGATTCGCGATCTGGGATCGACCAACGGCACATTCCTGAATGACGAGCAGCTGGAGACGGACGTGGCGGTGGAGGTCGCCCCTGACGCCGTCGTCCGTGTCGGCAGCTGCGTTTTCCGTGTCGAATACGAACCTCCCGACGCGCAGCCCCAGGTCGACGAGGGGTCGGCCTCCGGCGGTGAGGCCGGCACCGCGGTGGACGACGGCTCACCGGCCGCCGGTGTGACCGAGGAGCCAACGGCATTCGCTTTCCAGATCGATAATGCCAAGGAGCCCACCGTGAACGCGGAGCCCGACGAGTGGCTTCCGCCTGCCGAGGATGGCGAGGCCAACCAGGATGCCGGGGGCGATGACGCCCTCGGCGACTTCCTCAAGGGATTACAGTAGGGGGACGTCCTTCCCCCGCCCCCTTCCGCCCGGCCGGACACACGATGCCCTCCTCTAACCGCCCCGTCACCGTGCTCGACCTCGCGGCCGCCAAGCGGGACAGGCGGCCGATTTCCATGGTCACCGCCTACGACTGGCCGACCGCGCGGCTCGTCGACGAGGCGGGCGTCGACTGCGTGCTCGTGGGAGACAGCGTGGCGATGGTCGTTGCCGGCCGATCATCGACGATTCCCGCGACGCTCGACCAGATGATCTACCACGGCGAGATCGTCGCCCGCGGGGTGCAGCGCGGTTTGGTCGTCGTCGATCTGCCCTTCCCGCTGCAGCACCTCGGCTCGCGGAAGGCCGTGGCCGCCTGCGCCCGGATTCTCAAGGAGACCGGATGCCGGGCCGTGAAGCTCGAAGGCACGGCCGGCCAGGCCGACGTGATCGCGAGCATCGTGGCGGCTGGAATCCCCGTCATGGGCCACGTGGGCCTGCGTCCGCAGGCCGTGCACCAGC